>JAHJJF010000146.1 GCA_018823135.1 Pseudomonadota bacterium | reverse complement strand
TTAATGACTGAATAAGCCTCCGACAAACTTCGTCGGCCACATGAATCAGACAGGCCCAAAGAGGATCAGGACACAGTAAATATACGGACCCTGAGAACCAAATCTTCTAATCTAAAACAATTGAATCAATTATTGCCAGGGTATTCAGCATGGCACCGATTGTTTCAAGAGGGAGTATATGGTCGGCTTCCACCACCTCCAATGCAGCACGGGGCATCCTGTCAACAAATGCTGTTTCCGGATCCTGCACAATAGCAATACCACCCTCCTCCTTGATTTTTTTAAGACCGGCGCTGCCATCCTGATTTGCGCCGGTAAGAATTACACCTATCAAACCCGGGCAATACACATCGGCGGCTGATTCGAATAAAACATCGATTGCCGGACGAGCATAATTGACCCGTTCATCTCCAGAAAGAGACAAAATACCCTCATCATCCACCAGAAGATGATAATTGGGCGGAGCAAAATATACCACCCCTTCCCGCACCTTCTCCTTATCCTCGGCTTCTTTGACCTTAATATCTGACAATTCATTCAATCGTTCAATTAAATAGCTGTCGGAGTCCGGACTCATGTGCTGTACGATCAAAACCGGTACGGGCAGATCAGGGGACAATTGGGGAATAATAGTACTCAGCGCCTCCATACCGCCCGCCGAAACTCCTATTACGATTGCATTATATTTCATGATTGTGCTCGGGTGACAGACTTCAGATTTTGGATATCGGCCCTTGGGTTTCCGGCACCGGTTGCTTTTTCAAAGGAGCGATAATATCTCCGTATTTTTTACGATAAATCTTCTCTTTTTCCAAAACGGCAGTGAAACTATCATAATATTTTGAAAACCTCAGACTTTCCTTGGAACCAAGGCATAAAAAACCGCCGGGGCAAAGGCTTTCCAGAAAAAGTTTATGAACATTGCCCTGGAGTTCCTGATTGAAATAAATGAGAACGTTGCGGCAGATAATCATATTCATTTCACCGAATACACCGTCGGTGACCAGATTATGGTCGGCAAAAACCACTCTCTCGCGCAACGCCTTTTTCATGATTACATAATCATAATGTGCGCTGTAGTAATCTGAAAAGGAGCGGGTGCCGCCGGCCTGTTGATAATTGACCGTGTAATCCTTGATAAAATCAATGGGGTATATTCCCTCTTTCGCTTTTTCAAGAACAACTTCGTTAAAATCAGTGGCATATATCTGTACTCGGCCATAGAGACCCTCTTCCTGGAGAAGAATAGCGAGAGAATATATCTCTTCCCCGGTGGAGCAACCGGCATGCCATATTTTCAAAAAGGGATAGGTGCGTAAAACCGGTATGATCTCTTTGCGCACCGTCATGTAAAATGAGGGGTCGCGAAACATCTCGGTGACGTTGATGGAAAGGTCGAGAAGCAGTTTATCAAAAAAATCAGGGTGATACAGAACCTCCTTTATCATATCGGAAACGGTTTCAAGGTCGGTCATTGCAAGACGACGCAGTATTCGGCGTTTGACATGAGCCCGTGAATAGCTCCGGAAGTCATAACCGTACTTCTGGAAAATCGCGTCCAGTAATAACTGAATTTCTATGTTCTCTCTCTTAATATTTCCCATAGTAAAACGTCATAAATCACGTTGGGAATCAGGAAACAAGGCAAAGTATCGGTGACGCACACCGGCTCCTTTCAACGATTTTCATGCCTGCCCAGAGACTTAATTATAATTTCCAGCGGTCAGTGTTGTTTATACAGCCACACTCTCAACAACGAAAGAAGCTTGTCTATGTCCACAGGCTTTGCCAGATAATCATTGGCACCGGCTTCAATGCATTTATTTTTATCACCCTTCATTGCCTTGGCGGTGAGAGCGATAATCGGCAGATCCTTGAACCTTCCCTGCTCCCGAATGCGCTGCATGGCTTCATAGCCATCCATTTCAGGCATCATGATATCCATGAGCACCAGCTCAATCTCAGGTTTTTTGTCAAGCTTTTCAAGGCTTTCAATACCGTTTCGGGCGATAATGATTTTCATGCCCTTCTCTTCAAGCACACTTGCGATGGCAAAAATATTTCGCATATCATCATCAACAAGGAGAATGGTCTTATCATTGAGGACGGCTTCCTTGTCATAAGAAATTCGATGCACTCTCTGCTTTTCCGGAGGCAGATTTGCTTCAATACGGTGGAGGAAGAGGTTTGTTTCATCAAGTAGTCTTTCCGCCGACCGAACGCCTTTAACAATAATGCTGTCCGTGTAGCGCTGAAGTTTTGCTTCTTCTTCGCGGCTCAAATCACGGCCGGTATTGACAATAATCGGAATTTTCGACAGATTTTCATTTGTTTTGATCTTTTCAAGCAGATCAAAACCCGAAATATCCTTCAAGCCAAGGTCAAGAATCATACAGTCAAATCTTTCCTTGTTAAGCAACTCCCAGGCCCTTTCTCCGGTTGCGGCATCAGTTATTTCAACATCACCATTGCCGATGAGCGCCATAATGCTCTTCCGTTGAACATCATCATCTTCGACGATGAGCAGTTTTTTAACCGATTTCAGTGCAGTTTTTTTAATTTTCAGTAACGCCATGTTCAATTTATCCAAGGTCACCGGTTTGGTTAAAAAACCGATGGCACCCATCTGCATAGCTTCTATGATACTGTCCTCAGCGGAAATAAAATGAACCGGAATATGGCGGGTATCGGGGTTTTCCTTCAATCTCTCCATTACTTCCCAACCGTCAATGCCGGGCAGCCCGATATCAAGGATAATTGCGCATGGTTTATGAAAATCGGCAAAATGGAGGCCGGTTTCTCCGTCTTCAGCATGAAAGCATTTAAAACCTTTTGAATTAGCTTGTTCAATTAATACTTTTGCAAAATTGAGATCATCTTCAATGATCAATAATGTCTGGTCACCAGGCATCATGATTCGACGATTATCCTCAATATTTTGCTCGCCTGGACCTGATGTTACTTGAACCTCTTTTTCACGCGTATATGGCTTTCTGACAAATGATTTGTTTTCCTGTTTATTATCTTTCTCAGTTTCTTCCTGTATTTTTTCCGGCAGGTAGAGGATGAATACCGTACCCTGACCCTCCTCGCTCTCCATGTGCAATTCACCACCAAGAAATCGGGCAAATTCTCTTGAAATGGACAACCCAAGACCGGTGCCGCCGTATTGTCGGCTTGTTGTACCGTCTGCCTGCTGAAAGGGTTCAAAAATCAAATCCTTCTTATGTCCCGGCACTCCGATACCGGTATCCGCCACTGAAATGGCAATGGCGTTGTCACGCCTGAGTCCGCTTTTACTCAAATCCACATCTGCAGAAGGACGACCAATGGAAAGAGTCACTCCACCCTTATGGGTAAATTTGAAGGCATTTGACGCGAGATTCCTGACTATCTGCTGGACGCGCTGAACATCGGTTTTAATAATTTCCGGCACCGACGTTTCTATGTTGATGGTAAAATCAAGGCCTTTATCCTTGGCCACAGGCTTAAATAATCTTTCAATTCCTTGAGTGAATTCAATAAGATCCATATTATCAGGATGGAGTTCCATCTTGCCTGATTCCACTTTGGCGAGGTCGAGTATTTCATTAATCAATGTTAACAGATCACCTCCGGAAGAATGGATTGTTGAAGCATATTCCAACTGTTTTTCCGAAAGGGTGTGTTTTTCATCTGACGACAGCAGCTGCGACAGAATAAGGATACTGTTTAACGGAGTCCGGAGCTCATGGGACATGTTGGCGAGAAACTCTGATTTATAGGTGTTGGCAATCTCCAGCTCATTGGCTTTCTGTTTGATTTCAAGCTGGGCGAATTCAAGTTCCTTGTTTTTCGTCCTGATTGCGTCTCGTTGCTCTTCAAGAGCCTGAGTTCTTTCCTCAAGTTCTTCATTGGCAACCCGTAACTCTTCCTGCTGACTTTGAAGATGTTTTTCAGACTCCTCAAGGGCTTTGGTCTGTTCCTCAAGCACCTCATTGGATTTCCAGAGCTCATCCTGCTGTAACTTCAATTTTTCCGCCTGTTTGCGGGTCTGATCCAGCAATTGCGTCATCTTACGATGGGCGTTTGCCGATTCGATGGCAATGCCGATATTATCAACAACCCTTTCGAGAAACTCCATCTGGATATGGGAGAAACGATGAAAAGCGCCGAGTTCGATTACGCCGCTGACCTGCTGGTTATAGTAAAAAGGCACCACCGCAAGGCTGTGCGGCACGGAATCCCCGAGACCTGAATCAATCTTTATATAGTCGAGGGGGACCTCCTCAATGAGCATGGGACTGCCGTCCCGAGCAACCTGACCCACCAGGGCTTCGCCGATTTTGAATTCCTTCGGAAAATCAGCTTCCTGCTTGTGGGCATAGCCACCGGCGAGGACCAGCACCTTCTGGTCGTTGAGTACATAGAATGCGCCGACAAAGGCATTGAGGTATTCAGCGAGAAAGGCAATAATATTATTGCTGATGAGTTCAAGGTCATTTATGCCACGCATAACATCGTTAAGTTCATTGTAGCCGGCTTTGAACCAGTCCTGTTTTTCATTATCATCGGTCATTTCACTCAATCTGGTGGTCATGTTGAGCAACGCGATGGCCAGTTCATCCTTATCCGATTTAGGCAGTATTTCCGTTGAATAATCACCTTCTGCAACCGCATTTGCCTGGCGCACGACAGCCCGGAGATTCTCCGCCATCTGATTGACCGAGGTGCTGAGTGAATCCTTATCGCTCCTCAATTCGATGGACTTACTATAATCCCCTATGGCAATGGCCTGGCAGACATCAGAGATGCCCCGGAAAGAATCAACTACCACCTTGAAACTCTCGGCCAGTTCGCCAATTTCATTAGGTCCCGAATGAATGTCGGAATAGCTGAGATCACCTGAGGCTATCCGCCGCGACCAGCGGGATAATTCTCTCACCGGCACAATAATTCTTCTGGTAACGGTCAGTGCCAGAAGGACAACAAAAATACCGGTTCCGGTTGCAAGACCATAAACAATTTTTCGTAAAAGAGAGACGGGGCGAAAGGCTTCATCGACATTGATTTCCGCAATCATTATCCATTTGAGTCCAAGATTCTCAAGACTGTCGAGGCGGGTGTATCCGCCAAGGACATCATCGCCATATGGTCCTTGATAAATATCCATCTTTCCTTCGGTGGCGATTGCCGAATCTATTTCACCATTCTGGATGGCCTGGCGGTATTCTTCAGGGTTGGCGATTTCAGAAAAAACCTTTTCGGAATTCATCCAGTTCCGGACAACCTCAGTATCAATCCGGCGTTTCAGCATGGAGGATTGCTCTTCAAACCGTGAATCAGACCGCATGAGCAAATCTTTTCCAACGAGATAGGCCTGTCCTTTATTGCCGAGGCCGGTACTTTCCTGCATGATGTCATTGATCTGGTGGATCGGCATCTTAAAAGCCATCAAGCCGATCTTTTCACCATTGGCATCGACCATCGCCTTACCGAGAAAAAGAACCAGGGCATTATTTGTCGGGGCATAAAATTCAAGATCACCTGCCACTGGTTGCCCGGTTTCCAAGGTTTCCCAACATGCCCGGGAAAATTCAGTATCCGCAAATTTGTCCGTAAATATATTGGTGCCGAGATCGTCTTCTCCCATAACACTAAAAAGTACGCCGCCATCAACATCAATGAGAAGGACATCGTAGTAACCATAGATTGCCGCAAAATTGCCGATATCATAACTTCGGTTCGCGGTGATATTACGGTATTCAATGGTGTTGATGAATTCCTCCACCGGCAGACCGCTTTTCAGAAACGCCTGTCGCAGCTCAATTAAGAGTTCAATATTCACCTGGAGGTCTGTCTGGAGGGTGATGTCCTTCAAACGCTCGGAAAAATAGGCCGCAAAAAATTTTTTCTTGTCTTTCAGGGAGGCGGACAGGGACTGAATTGCGTCTTTTCTGAGGCTGGAATGGGCATTGCGGAAACTCACCAGGCTCATAATGGTGAGGGGCACGAGAGATATTGCCAGAAACCAGAGAAAGAGGGTTTTCCCCAACCCGCTGAACATCTTGCGGGAGGCAAACTTCATGCTTTCGCTGTTAATGCTTGAATCATCCTTGCCGGTCACAGCGCCCTCCTAAACCCGACAAAACCGGGTTTAATAATTATAAATTGTCGACATCGTATAAAGTAAGATGCCGACGCGTATCCCGCTTATTACTTATTAAAATTACTTGAGACGATAATTCAGCATCCAACTCCGTAGGCGTTCATCATTAAATGATAAATGATAATGACCTGCAGTAAACAAATCAGTCCTTGAGCAAATCTCGACCTGGGCAGGCGCCCAAAGACTTCGAAAATCTAAATGCTGTTGAAACAGGGTCTAATCAGGAACATGATGTACAACGACTTTGTTTCTCCCCTGGGCCTTTGCTTCATACATGGCCTGGTCCGCCAGGATAAGCAACTCTTCGGGGTCCATCTCTCCTCCCGGGGTACACGTTGCAATGCCTATACATACGGTCATCCGCCAGGTAGCGTTTCCTTCTTTGAAGACATGTTCCTCAACGCTTTTTCTGATTTTTTCGGCAACGTTCACAGCCCCTTGAAGATCCGTGTTAGGAAGAACAAGTTCAAATTCTTCACCGCCGTAGCGGCCCATGATATCAGTTTCACGAATAACCTTTAAGGTAACTCCAACAAATTCACGCAGGACGAAATCACCGAAAGAATGCCCGAATGTGTCATTGACCTTTTTGAAAAAATCAAGGTCGAGAAGCAATAAATGCAGCCCATGTTTATACCGTTGGGCAGATGATATTTCATGGGCAAGAAGTTCTCTGAAATGCCGGTGATTATAGAGGCCGGTCAAGCCGTCCCTGATCGCAAGTTCGTGCAAGGCCTTATTCTGTTCTTCGATGATCTTTTTTGATTTTTCAAGTTCTTTGACGGTCTGCAGCAAAGCCTGGGTGGTCTTTTCGACTTCTTTCTTGTGCCGGTCAAGTTCAAGAAACACCTTGACTTTACTTTTCAGCACATGAGAATCGAGTGGCTTGAACATATAATCAACCGCACCGATTTCATATCCTTTAAAAATGTATTTCTGTTCCTTGCTGATCGCAGTGACAAAAATTATCGGCACATTCCGCGAGCGCTCGATGCCTCTCATCAGTTCCGCAGTTTCAAATCCATCCATGTCAGGCATTTGAACATCAAGAAGGATGAGGGAAAAATCATGTTCAAAAACCAGGCCAAGAGCCTCATTCCCGGAAGTAGCCTCGATGATATGAACATTCTCTTCTTCAAGAATCCCTTTTAACACCATGAGATTAACTGGTCGGTCATCGACAATCAGAATATTTTGTTTCTCTGTTTGCTCCATTTGTTATCTCACAGCTGGCGGGAAATCGTTGACATATTCAGCCTGGAAATGTCAGGCTGGATCATATGAAAAATCATCATACATTTATTCTCTGTGCAAATAAATTCTGCACTCCGCTAATCGAACCGTTATATATTGATATTACTGTACTTCCTGCAACAAATCCCACTTTTTTTTATGATTTACCGGGTGTCACAACAATTTAAGCCGAATAGTTGATGAACAGTCTTGTAAAACGAGTCCAGATGTATGTTTTTGTGGTATTTATCATATGATTTCCTGATTACAGCTTGTGTCGAGTCATCGCATAGATTTTTCAGATAGCCCAGGCTTCAAAACTGTCATCCTTCGGGAAAAACAACCCATCCGTAAAGCCTGCAATGTAAGGCGTAAAATTTGTTTATGCCCGGTAGCTCTGGGTGCAGAATCAAAGTATTACAGCGAAGCGGTCATCAGGTGCCTTACGCTTTGTCTCTGAGGTGCTTCGACTTGTGAAATTTCCGGGTTAGAGTTCTTCATTGAGAAAACCAGGGACTGCCGGATTTATTTTACCCTGTAATGAGGATTTTCAGCCAAAGCACAGGCCACAGTCCGGACAGACATCCTGTGAAGTTGAAAAAACATTACCGCAGGCAGGACAGACAGCATCATCGCTTTCCGGATTAAAAACCCTGTCCGCATGAGCTGTGTCATGATCTGCGAGGAAGGTTAAACGCCTGAATTCATCTTCCATGATTCCTGCTGCGGCATATGCATCTTCCTGTCTGACACTCAAGAAGTGCATCGAAGGACAGCAGCCTTTTCCGCAGGAATTCTCGTCACCGGTGATCAAGGAGGCAATCCTCTGTTTTTCCAGGAGTTGCTGAATATTTTTCAGTTCCTTGAGCGGCGCTCTTTGAACGATCACCAGCTCATCACCTTCCTTAAATACTCCGGCGCGGTCATTGATCTCCTGCATTTCTTCCTTTTCTCTTGCCAGCATCAACCCGCCACTTACTAGCTCAATATCACAGGCGGCACAACGGGAAGCCTGCGGCATATATTCATCCCGGCATTTGGGGCAATAATTGTATTCTTCAGAAAACATGTATTTATCCTTAAAATGCATATTATAAAATAAAACGGCTCAGATCCTCGTCACCGGCTATACTGGCAAGCTGGTCTCTGACATACTCGGCAGTAACAACATAATTCTTTTCTTCAAGTTCCGGCGCGGTAAAGGAAAGTTCTTCAAGCACTCTTTCCATGACCGTGTGAAGTCGACGCGCACCGATGTTTTCTGTCTTGCTGTTTACTTCTGCGGCAATACGCGCCATTTCCCGAATGGCTTCATCATCAAAAGCCAGATCGATACCTTCCGTGGCCATCAAGGCGGTATATTGTCGGATCAGCGCGTTTTGCGGTTCGGTGAGAATTCTGTAAAATTCTTCCTCACCCAGCGCATTGAGTTCAACCCGGAGAGGAAACCTGCCCTGCAACTCGGGAATCAGATCGGAAGGTTTTGCAAAATGAAATGCGCCGCTTGCAATAAAGAGAATATGGTCGGTTTTTACTGCCCCATATTTGGTATTGACCGTTGAACCCTCAACAATCGGCAACAGGTCTCGCTGGACACCTTCCCGGGAAATATCGGCGCCTCGAGCCGAATCATGACGGGAAGCAATTTTATCTATCTCGTCAAGAAAAATGATTCCGGTCTGCTCGGTCCGCTGAATGGCAATCTTGGTTACCTGTTCCATGTCAATGAGCTTTTCAATTTCTTCTTTTAAGAGAAACTCCCTTGCGTCACAGACTTTCACTTTACGTCGCTGGGTTTTTCTCGGAAACATTTTCCCAAAGGCATCCTTGAGGCCGGAGCCCATATCATCCATGCCGGTATTTGAAAAAATTTCTACAATCGGCATATTCTGTGCCTGATCCACTTCCACTTCAACAAGACGGTCATCCAGTTTCCCTTGTTTGAGCATGGCACGGAATTTTTCCCTGGTGCTGTCTGCGGCGGATGAAAGTTCCTTGTCCTCTGGAGGGTTTGGCTCAACCGTTGAATAATTTGATTGGCCGAACCCCATGGAGGGGCTTGGTGGAACCAGCAGATCAAGAATTCTCTCCTCGGTGAGTTCCTTTGCCTTTTCTTCGCATCTTGCCCTTTCCTCTTCCTTGACGATATTCACGGCAAGCTGGGTCAGATCACGAATCATCGATTCCACGTCGCGTCCCACATACCCTACTTCGGTAAATTTCGACGCTTCAATTTTCAGAAACGGCGATTGAGCGAGATTGGCAAGCCTTCGGGCGATTTCGGTTTTACCAACACCGGTGGGGCCGATCATGATGATATTTTTCGGGGCGATTTCATCCCGCAATGGCGGTTCAACCTGCTGCCTTCGCCATCTGTTCCGCAACGCCACGGCAACGAACCGCTTGGCATTATCCTGACCTATAATATATTTATCCAACTCTTTAACTGTATCTCTTGGTATCATTGCATCCATGTTATTTCACTTTAAATAATTTATGATTATCATTAATTTTCAGCCGTTCTTTTCATCATTCGCGGCTTCGCTGGAATGACTCAGTCGTAACTGATCACTCCAATATATGTATTATAATTGACCCGGCAGATGCCTACGAGAATCATCACGATATTGACAGCTTTTGTCCGAATCAAAAAACGATTCCGACTGGTATCAAGTCGATGGCTTGACAAAGTAACAGGCCCCTTTAATGCCAGCGAACTCATCCAGGTATTGACAGCTTTTCAAGGACAATGTTCTGATTTGTGTAAATACAGATTGATCCGGCAATCTCCATTGCGGTACGGGCAATAGTTTCCGCATCCAGGTCCGTATGTTTGACCAGAGCCTTGGCCGCTGCCTGGGCATAGGGTCCACCGGATCCGATTGCCAGTATTCCGTCGTCAGGTTCTATCACATCCCCTGTGCCGCTCAAAAGCAGGGAACTGTTTTTATCAACCGCCACCAGGAGCGCTTCCAGACGTCGCAATACTTTATCCGTACGCCAGTCTTTTGCCAGTTCCACAGCGGATCGCAGGAGATTACCGTTATAGTGTTCCAGTTTTTGTTCAAGCCTGTCAAACAGGGTAAAGGCGTCTGCGGTTGCCCCTGCAAAACCGGTAATCACCCGTCCTTCATAAAGGGTTCTCACCTTTCTTGCTTCATGCTTCATAACCGTGGCACCCATGGTAACCTGACCGTCACCGGCAACCACAACCTGGTCCTTGAGCCGCACGGAAATGATTGTTGTTGATCGTATTTTCACAGCATTCCCCCATTAAAACAAATTATCATCCTATTGATATTCCGGTTATTCCTTTTTCCGGGACATCGGATGAGCCTTATCATAGACTTCCTTCAGGTAATCCATGTTGAGATGCGTATATTTCTGTGTTGTTGAAAGGCTTGCATGTCCGAGAAGTTCCTGAACCGATCGAAGGTCAGCGCCCATCTCAAGAAGATGGGTAGCAAAAGAATGCCTCAGGGAATGCGGCGTAACCCGGGCGGCAATTCCGGCCCTTTGCGCATACATTTTAACCAGTCGTTCAATGCTCCTGACCGTCAGTCTGCCGCCACGGGCATTAAGAAAAAAGGCTTTTGCATCAGACCGTTCCCCTTGTTTAAGCCCCTCGGCAATGAGTTTCTCACGCAACGGCTGGTAGGCATGCAATGCATCCATGGCCGGATTACCCATGGGGACAATCCTTTCTTTCTTCCCCTTGCCAATGACCCTTACAATCCCTTCTTCAAAATTAAAATTATCGAGTTCAAGGGAGACAATCTCAGCGACCCGCATTCCGGTGGAGTAAAGTAATTCAAGTATAGCCATGTCCCGCAGACAGAATATATCTCTTTCTCCCGGGGCATCCAGCAGGGAAAACACTTCGTCAACCGTCATAAAAACAGGTATGTATTTCCCCTGCTTGGGCATGGAAATACCGGCAAGCGGGTCGGCATCAACAGTACCATCACGCAACAGGAACCTGAAAAATGTCCTGAGAGCTGAAAGCTTCCGGGCCACTGACGAACTCTTATTCTTGCCGCTCAGGGAATAGACATATGCACGAATGGCCCGGGAATCAATCTTTTCGATATGATCTTTTTCTTTTGTCTGAAGGGCAAATTCCCGGATATCTCGCAGATAGCTTGAAAGCGTATTTGCTGAATACCCTTTTTCTGTTTCAATCCAGGTTCCGAAACGGTCGATAAGCTCTGAGATCGGTTCTTTCATTATGACATCTTCCTGGAATCAAAGAATTTGAGCGGCTGCAGAAAAACGCTTACTGAACAAAAGACAAGCAGTACTTTTTCATACAGCAAATTAGTGACCAGCGTGGGGAAAAGAAAATATTCCATTTTTACAAATAATCTTGTCATCATCCAACCACTAAAATGTAACCTGCTGAAAAAACTCACAAAACAACAAAGTAATACAAATTCAACTATTTGAATATATTTACCACACCAAGGATTTTTTTTAAAGAGATTGCCCTATAGGATTTGATCATTTAATATTATGAATTGGCAATAAACACGCTGGCGCTTAACACCCTGCAATCTTTGTTCGCACATCTTTTTGTTATTTACACTTAATGCTGGTAATTCTTTCCCGGATGGGAGGATGGGTCATGGCAAAAAAAACCTTTGAAACCGCACTGGAACAACTTGAGCTCATTACAGAAAAACTTGAACATGGGAACCTGTCTCTCGACGAATCCCTTAAAATATTTGATGAGGGTGTAAAACTTACTGAATTCTGCAATCAAAAATTAAATGAAGCCCAGGGGAAAATAAGTATCCATATAAAAAAAGGTGCTGAATCCACTTTGATACCATTTGAGTCCGAAAAAAACGACGATCCCTGAATCAACTCGCTTTTCCTGGTGATACAAATCGGATAAACCTCTCCGCAACCGGTAACCCTTAAAATTCCAGGTCATGATCCTTTCCAAAAAATATGATACGCTGCTCAGGTTAAGTAAAAAATCCCAAATCATGACCACGGATACTGTCTTATGAATTTTAAAGAAACATATGATCAAAAACGCACGGATGTGGAGCACGCGCTCGAGAAATTAATGCTTCGACCCGATGGCAGACTTGCAGACCATATCAAGGCCATGCGCTACAGCCTTTTTGCCGGCGGTAAAAGAGTGCGGCCGGTTTTATGCATTGCCGCATCCCAAACAATTGATCCTGCCATCGAACCTGTAATGACGGTTGCCTGCGCTTTTGAATGTATCCATACCTATTCTTTAATCCATGACGATCTGCCGGCCATGGATAACGATGACCTTAGGCGCGGCAAGCCCACAAACCACAAAGTATTCGGTGAAGCCGAGGCAATACTTGCCGGAGACGGTCTGCTGACGTATGCCTTTGAATTATTATCCGACCCCCATGTCTCTAGCCGGATTTTCCCAGAAAACCAGCTCCGCCTCATACGGATAATTGCTCAAGCCGCCGGTTCATTAGGAATGGTCGGTGGACAGGCAATTGATATGGATTCTGAAGGCAAGGAGATATCCTTTGATACACTTCAGTATATCCATAGTCGCAAGACCGGGGCATTGATCACCGCTTCAGTCCAGGCGGGGGCAATCTGCGCCAATGCCTCAAAAGATCAATTTGCAGCGCTTACCTGTTATGGCGAAAAAATCGGCCTGGCCTTTCAAATTGTCGATGATCTGTTAAATGTCGAAGGCACTACTGAACAACTGGGAAAAAGCGCGGGATCTGATGCAGAACTTGAAAAAGCCACCTATCCGGCCTATTTCGGAGTCGAGACAAGCCGCAGCAAAGCCCATGAAGCCATCTCTGCGGCAAAAGATATACTGGATATTTTTGGAGGGAACGCTGTCTTTTTACGTGAACTTGCGGATTACATTCTGACTCGAAAAAAATAAATGATGTAGACTTTTTGCAAAATCCTCTATAGTGGGCGGGCATTAATCAGACAAACTAATTAATATATCGATTTTTAAACGAACAATTCAAACTATTTTTAGATATTCATGTCATTATCAACACCTATACTGGACAGTATCGAGTCCCCAAAAGATCTGCGCATGCTCCGAGAGTCGGACCTTCCAGCCCTTGCTGCTGAAATCCGCAGGACCATCGTGCAAACCGTTGCCGAAACCGGCGGGCATCTTGCACCCTGTCTCGGTGTTGTTGAGCTTACCCTTGCCATTCACTATGTATTCAATACTCCGGACGACAAACTCATCTGGGATGTGGGTCATCAGGCATATGCCCATAAACTGATTACCGGCAGAAGGGATCAGTTTCACACCTTGCGACAATATAAAGGCATCAGTGGTTTTCCAAAACGTGAAGAAAGCCCCTATGACGCTTTTGATACAGGCCACAGCAGCACGTCGATTTCCGCGAGCCTCGGCATATCCCTGGCAAAATCTCTCAAAGGCGACACAAGCAGAGCCATTGCGGTGATCGGCGATGGATCGATGACCGGCGGCATGGCCTTTGAAGCGTTGAATCAGGCCGGTCATCTCGATAAAAACCTCATTGTTATTCTCAATGACAATGAAATGTCAATTTCACCCAATGTCGGCGCACTTTCAAGTTTCTTGAGCAGAAAACTCACTGGAAAATCCATGGTCCGTTTCAAAAGAGACATGGAACATTTCCTGAAATCCTTCGCAAATGTCGGCGAAAATATCCTGCAGGTACTCAAAAAGAGTGAAGAAAGCCTCAAAGGATTTTTCACTCCGGGAATGCTTTTCGAATCCCTGAAATTCGAATATGTCGGCCCCATACCGGGGCATCAGATCGAGGCACTTCTTGAAACCCTTAAAAACATAAAAAACTTCAGCCATGGTCCTGTCCTCGTCCATGTCATTACAACAAAAGGCAAAGGATATCCTCCGGCTGAATTGAATCCCGGCGATTATCACGGAGTCGCCCCCTTTGACATTGAGACCGGTACTCCGCTTCCCACCCCCCCCATGCCTGTTTCCTACACCCGCACCTTTGGTGACGCTCTGGTGCACATTGCAGAAAAGGACCCGAGAATCACTGCGATATCAGCAGCGATGACTAAAGGGACCGGTCTTTCACAATTCTCAAAACGTTTTCCCGACCGTTTTTTTGATGTGGGTATCGCCGAACAACATGCCGTGACTTTTGCCGCAGGGCTGGCAACGGAAGGCATGTTACCGGTGGTTGCAATTTATTCAACCTTCCTGCAGCGGTCATTAGACCAGATCATCCATGACGTCTGCCTGCCGAATCTCCCGGTGACCTTTGTCATAGACCGCGGCGGTCTGGTCGGTGACGACGGCCCCACCCACCACGGGGTGTTCGATCTGACCTTTCTGAGATTCATCCCGAACCTGGTCCTCATGGCCCCCAAGGATGAAAACGAATTGCAACACATGCTCTTCACCGCAATATTCTGTCCGGGACCTGCTGCAATCAGATATCCCCGAGGGAGTGGCGAAGGGGTGAAACTCTCCGCTGAACTCAAAAAAATCCCCATCGGCAAAGGCGAATTGCTCCGCAAAGGAAATGATGTCCTGCTTCTTCCCGTAGGAAACCGGGTTTATCCGGCCATGGAAGCGGCTGAAGGACTAAAAAAGATCGGCATAGATGCTGCAGTGATCAACCCACGGTTTATCAATCCCATTGATGGAGATCTTATCTCAAAGTGGGCTCTTAAAACCGGAAAGGTTATTACCATCGAAGAAAACACCCGCAAAGGCGGATTCGGCAGCGCCGTATTGGAACTTTTTGCACGGCGGGAAATTCTGAATATCAGGGTAAAAACCCTTGGGATTCCTGACCGGTTTGTAGAACACGGCAGCCAGGAAATACTGAGACACAATTGTAAGATTGACACTCCGGCAATTATAAACGCTGCCATCGAGATTGTGGAAAAAAAATCCTGAAACCATCTGACCCGGATATTTCACGAGTTGAGTGATTTCGATTAACTAACTTTTAGATTATCCGGCACAATTTTGTTGTTTTACAAACATGACATTTTTTTCGATTATTTCGCTCTGTTATCACATAAACAATTCCATCGAATGTCATGAACTATTCAAGCCGGCTATATACCGTTTTCATGATATCAAAACTGCCTGATTCATAACACTGGTATTCCTGGCAGGATAACCGCGTAGGGTATAGAAATCGAAACAAGACAGTCAATTCTCAAGCTCATAATCAGCCGCCGAATGCTCGTCGCGCTGATTATGGGTTTTGCCTGCGGACTTCCTCTGCTTTTGACAAAATCCGTACTCCAGGCATGGATGACGGAAAAAGGCGTTGATCTCACTGTAATCGGCTTGTTCGCCCTCGTCGGTTTGCCCTATTCGATTAAATTCCTGTGGTCTCCCCTGCTTGATCATATCCGCCTGCCTTTTCTAGGACGCAGAAGAGGCTGGCTCCTGATCTTTCAGGTCCTGCTTACTCTTTCCATCGCATGGCTTGGTTTTACGGACCCTGGGAAAAATACATTGTTCGTTGCCATTGCAGCTTTCCTGGTCACTTTATTCAGTGCTTCTCAGGATATCGTGGTTGATGCCTACAGAAGAGAGGATCTCAATGACCCGGAACTCGGGCTTGGTTCTTCATTGTATGTAAACGGTTATCGGCTTGGCATGCTCCTCGCCTCAGGTGGCGGGCTTATCCTCGCGGACCACATTCCTTACACCCTGGTTTATCTCATAATGGCAGCATGCATGTTGCCAGGAATCATCACAACCATCCTGACACCGGAACCTGAATTGACCGGCTCCCCTACGACGTTCATCAAGGCTGTTTATGAACCATTTGTTGAATATTTCAGCCGCAGGGGTGCGATATGGATTCTTGCCTTCATTCTCCTTTACAAAATTGGAGATACGATGGCCAGTGAAATGACCATACCCTTTTATCTTAATCTGGGATTCACCAAGACTGAAATCGGCGCTGTGGTGAAACTCTTTGGATTCTGGGCAACAATAGCCGGGGGACTCCTGGGTGGAGTAATCATGCTCAGGATAGGGATAAATCGATCCCTCTGGTATTTTGGTATACTTCAGGCTGTTTCAACTGCGGGCTTCGTAGTCCTTGCCCGGGCCGGACATAACATAACGGCCTTGACCGGAGTCATCTCGTTTGAAAATCTAAGCAGCGGAATGGGGACTGCGGCTTATGTGGCTTTTATGGCAAGTATCACCAACAAAAAATTCACGGCGACCCAGTATGCTCTTTTAAGCAGCCTTATGGCCGTCCCACGTGTATTTGTCTCTTCCATAACAGGTATACTCGCCAAACACCTGGGATGGACATTATTCTTTATCGCCTGTGTACTGATTGCAATTCCGGGTTTATTAATTCTCCGGCAATTATCTTCCAGGAAATTAGAAAATCAAGTTTAAAAAAAACAACCCCTTTCCCTGATTATTCCGGTTTTTCCGCAGCCGGCCCTTGAGAGTCTTTTGAACTTTGATTAAACTCTTTCATTTCACTTGCGGAACGATTGTCCAGAGCTTTTAAGACATCCTGGCTGATGTCTGTAGAAGGTGCGGCATAGATTAATTCATTTCCTGCAAGAAGCCCCGGGGCTGAATTATTCAATACAATGGTGAAGCCTTTTTGTATTGCAACTTCCCGCGTCACATCATTAATATCTTTCAGCACAGGTTCAATGATATTCTTTTCAAGTTTCTTCATCTCACGTTGAGAAACCATCTGAAACTGCTGGCCTCGGGCCATCAATTCCCTTTCCTTTTCGATCCTTGTGGCTTCACTCCAGACCGAGCTTTTCTTTTGAATATCACTTTCCATCTGCATAAGCTGTTCCTGCTCAGGACGGAGTGCCTCCTTGAGTTCTTCAAGTTTGGTGGTCATAAATTGTTGCGACGCCATTCCAAGCTTTGATTCGTTCATTATAATTTTCAAATCTATTGTGGCGATGGAAAGAGAATTCTCCTGGGCTAAGGCGGAAACTGCATTGCAGACAAACAACACAGTAAAAAAGGCTAATACGGTATTCAAAATATTTCTCTTCATTGATCTTCTCCTGATTTGTAATAATTGATTATAATCAATCAACAAAAAAAAACCGGAATAGGTCCAAATCTGGATCACTATCCCGGTTTTAATAAATACTATCCGAATTACTTGATTATTACAAAATCATCACGTCGATTCTGTGACCATGCAAGCTCGTCATGGCCATAGTTTAACGGTTTCTCTTCTCCATAGCTGATCGTACCAAGCAGATTTTCATCAACTCCGAGATTGACAAGGTATTTCTTGGAGCTGTTTGCGCGACGCATCCCCAGGGCCATATTGTATTCATTTGTCCCCCGTTCGTCACAATTGCCCTCTATGCGAATGGATTTATGGGATTCTTTAATGAATGCAGCGTTATTTTCAATCCGCACTTTCTGGTCTTCTCGTATATTGAAACGGTCAAAATCGAAGTAAACAGGAAGCATTGGTCCTGAAGAACGACCCTCAAGTATTGTATCTGCCTGGTTCATTTCAGAAGAACTGGCATCCAGAGACTCTTCCTGGCCTGCAGCAATATCCCCTTCAGACATTAATGACTCGGTGGATGTTGCGGTGCTCGCGGCTGTCGAAGGAGTATCAACAGGCTGTACTGTGACTGCTGGGGAATGGGACGAAGTCCCTGCATCAACCTTTTGCTGAGCACAGCCGCCAAGATAGAACGAGAGTGATACCAATAATACAGCCCCTACTAACAGTCTAATTACTTCTTTCTTCATTGTAATCATCCTCCTCTATTGTATATAGAATATTATTTTGCGTACTGAAATTACGGTGTTTTTTCTGTATGAAGTAAATCGGATACAGTTAGATTTTTTTCTTACCTTATAAGAAAATTGTGGGTTGCAGATTAGATAGACTACCTTAAAGAAAACATTTTGGAAATTCAATGTTTTTTTAAACAATAATAAAAAGTAAAAAAATTTGGGTGGATGCGCTTCAAGTAGAACATTTATTCCCCGCCCCAAAAAACTGACTGCACGTTTAATAATAATTTCCAGCTTTACCGGCAAGGAATAGAAACACTTGCGTAAACACAACTAAAATGAATAATATCATTTTTTGCATGAATTACGATGTGCAAAAAAACATCACCGTGATGTTAATGATTAAGTATTCGAGCACCAGAAATTGCAAACGTTTTCATACCTAGACTGAAATATATCTTTAGCAATTTGACAAATGCCCTGACATTTATGATTAAATAAAACAACATTGCTCGTGCAATCTTGAAATAGCATACAATCAATATCAACACCTAAAGACAAACACACAACCAAAAAAGATCCAAGTTCATGAAAAAAAAGAATCCACCGCTAATCGATAAAGACAAAGCCCTGCGCAACATGCTTTCCACTGACAAATTTGGAGAGTATTTCGGCGTATCGCAAGAAATCCTGGACAAGGTCTGGAAGGATCTCACCTCTCCTGACAGAAACTCCACCACCTATATCTCAATGGAAATCGGTGCAGACATTGATGTCTTTAATCCTGTGCGAAGAAGACTTCTGTCAATCGACACAACCGACAGCACGGATTCCAAGCTTGACTATTTTACCAAGCGGTTTTTATATGGCCCGGAGAAAATACCCAACTACAGCGGCGGGCTTGGGGTACTTGCCGGTGACACCCTGAAGAGTTTTGCTGATTGCAAAATTCCTGTTGCTGCGATCTCCCTGCTTTACAAAAAAGGCTATTTCTCCCAATTGGTCGATTCAAAAATCGGCCAGATTGTCTGGTCCCCTGAATGGCATCCGGAAATCACGCCATCCCTTTATCTGCTGAAGGATCCCAAAAACCCGGGCAAACCCCTGGAAATTGCGGTGCCTTTCTTCGACAGGAAAGACCGTAAAATCATGACCTATGCCAAATTATGGCTCAAGATGGAAATAAACGACAATCTGGATTTTTTCGTGCCGCAGATCCTTCTCGATTACAGCACAGAATCCTCACCAGACTGGATTCAGGAAGCGGCAGAACATCTGTATGACAGCACTTCCGAGAAAATAAAAGCCATCCAACGACGCTTATTGGGCGCAGGGATTATCCCGGCAATGAACATTCTCGGGATAACCTCAAAGACAATCCACCTCAACGAGCAGCACGGTGTGGTGGTGGTGCTGCATCTCATTGCTGAACAACTTCATAAAAAATATGGTGACGATTATCAGCTGCAATCATCCAATAAAGATATAACGGATGCGGCTGGCGAAGTTGCAAAACAGATCGTCTACACCATTCATACCCCGGTCAAAGCCGGCCATGATCGTTTCACCAAGAGTGTTTACAAGGAATTGGGCCATTCCTTCTGCCAGAGGGTGCTTCTCCTGCTCGCAGAAGACAAAGACTTCCCGGAAAGTTATAACTTCACCTCTCTGGCCATGACCGTCAATCGGGCGACCAACAGCGTCAGCAGATTGCACAAAGAGGTAACGAAAAAGCAATTTTCGCAATTCGCCGACAAAATAACCGCGATCACCAACGGGGTCCATCATTTGACCTGGATCAGCGATGCCAAGGCGGAATTATATGATGGATTTGCTGAACTTGACGACTGGCGCCAGGATCCCAGCGCATTTACCAATGCCCAGCTACTGCTCGACAACAAAAAATTCATAACATATTTTGAAGGGGCAATGGCCAAGGATAATGAAACCCTGATCAAATACGTCAATGAAATGCTGGTTCGGCACCGGAACCAGATGCAGGAAACCTGGATTGACCCGCCGAACTTTCTTTCCCATCTTGATGAAATCGAAAGTTCTCTTAAACCAGGGGTTTTCACCATCGGTTTTGCCAGGCGTTTTTCAACCTATAAAAGGGCCGACCTGATTTTTGAAGATATCGATGCCCTTGCAGAGATTATCTGCAAAGATTCAACTGCAGTGAATTTCATATTTGCCGGCAAGGCACATCCTTCCGACGAACCAGGAAAATACCTGATAAAAATGATTCTTGATTGTCAGAAAGAATTGTTTACGAAAACCAACGGCCTTGCAAAGCTTGTGTTTATTCCCGGGTATGACATGCAGATCGCAAAGATGATGGTCGCAGGAGTACATGCCTGGCTGAACAGTCCTAAAAGACCATTGGAAGCCAGTGGCACCAGCGGCATGAAGGCGGCGATGAATGGCATCCCCAATATCAGCATCATGGACGGCTGGTGGGAAGAAGGCTACCAGAACGGTAAAACCGGCTGGAAATTCGGCTATGAATCAGCCCTTGACGAAACGGCCCTGAGCGAAAGCCAGGATTCATTATTCTATGAGGAGGATTCCATTTCCTTTTATAAACTGTTTCCGAAAATCCTCCAGGCCTTCTATGACGACAACCATCGTCATAAATATATAAATAAATGTGTTATGAACCTGGTATTGAACGCCACGAAATTCAACACCCATAGAATGACTGCCGAATATGTATCACGATATAACCTTAATCTGCCACCTGCCACCGAAAAAATACTTAAAAAATTCAGAGGGTTGCACAAAAGCGACAAATGAAACCCGGATTCATTCCGCCTCAAATGGACGGGCAATGTATATCACTTTAATCTCTTAAGCGGTTTTTTCGTGGAAGTCTGCCAGGATCCAAGTTCACTGAACCGTTCCTTCTTTTTCGGCTGCGCTCCGCCGCCGAGCATTTGGATCATTTCTTCCACGGCCGCCTTCATTGACATGGCCTGAGCATTCAACTCTTCTGTGGCGGAGGCGGATTCTTCCGCTGCGGCGGCATTCTGTTGCGTGACGCTGTCTATTTCCGAAACAGAGGTATTTATTTCACCGACACCCTGGGATTGCTCATGAGATCCTTTAGCGATCTCATCCACCAAGGTATCTATTTTCTGAGAAATCTCATTGATGGTTTGAAATGCAACGGACGCTTCATTCACCAGCTTCGTTCCGGTTGTAACGCGGGCAACGGTATTTTCAATAAGATTCGAGGTATCCTTGGCGGATTGTGCGGCTCTCATTGCAAGGTTTCGCACCTCATCCGCCACAACGGCAAAGCCGGCTCCGGCTTCCCCTGCCCTTGCCGCTTCAACCGCTGCATTCAAGGCAAGCAGATTCGTCTGAAAAGCAATTTCATCGATGGTTTTGACAATTTTTTGGGTTTCATCGCTTGCCACCGAAATTTCCTTCATGGAATCGGTCAATTTCGACATGGATTGATTGGCGGTGGTATTTACCTGACTTGCTTCTTTCATCAAGCCGCTGGCAATTCCGGCATTTTCTTCATTGCGCTTCGACATTGCCGCGAGTTCTTCAAGGGCGGATGATGACTCCTCAAGAGAGGCGGCCTGTTCCGAAGCTCCTGTTGCCAGGGACTGACTCGCTTCTGATATATGCCCGGCAACCGCCGCGACTTCATCGGCTCCCGTTGAAATCCTGCCGGTCAATTGCTGAAGCATATCAACAATGCTCCTTGACATGAAAAAGGCAAACAAAAAACCAACCACCACAGCGATAAATCCGAAAATCATAACATTTTTCTTGGTAGAAGAAGCCGCCTCAAGCATGACGGTATCTGTCATTATCTTGCTCCTTGCTTCCGTGCGAATTTCATGAAGCATGGCCTGAACTGCTTTTAAGGCGGGGATGGTCTGCGCGGCATAGATATTTTTTGCCTTATTATAGCCTTGAAGTTCATGTTGCGCTTCGGTTTGCAGTTCCTTGAGGCTAAGGAGGGTTTGCTCAAGATATGGCAGTGTTTTGTCTCTGAACAGATTTACTGCAGCGATTTTATTATTAGAAAGCAGGTTGTCCAATTGTTCTGCTGTGCCGTGCATCAGACGATGCGATTCCTTCATCGCATCAAAAATTCTCCTGAAATCGGCATCTGCCTTATTATAAGTCGCAAGGGCCTTTTCAGACGCCATCCATTTGCCCATATTACATAGGGCTGGATCAGTCTGTACATTTGTGAGTTTATCCGCCTGGTTGATTATCGCATCGCGAATACGCCCGGCCCATTTCAGATGACCGGTCTCTATTTCAAGGAGAATGACCGGCAAATCCAAGTCGGCAGGTAAAAAGGCATCGCTGATTGCAATGGCTGATTCGTGGAGATGCAAATGAGGCGCTTCAATATTCTTAAAAAGAGGGGCAAGGCTTGGAACCAGTTTTTCCGCTTCCTTCCGGTCCTGGCCATAAATAAATTTCCCAAAAGCACATTTGTGATCATCGGTCTGCACCTCTAACTTTGTAACCGAATCATCGGCAATCAACTCTTCTACCTTGGATGCCCAGTTGAGGTGGTCGACCTCTTTCTGAGCAAGATTCGCATCCAGAGCATTTCCGTCAATTACCTGAGCGGCATTGCCGACGATACCGCTGACTCCGGTAAAGCTTAAAACCACGACAACGATAAGGAACAAAATGACGATTCCGAAACCAAGGATGATTCTTTTGTTAATTGTCAAATTTTCAATAAATGGTATGCCAATTTTCATCGTTCTGTCCCCCCCCTGAAAATTACTTCTTTTCTTGGATAACGTACAAAAAATTATTTCCGCTTATCTTACCAAGTAATATAACACTTTCAAAGCATAATATAAGCAAAACATAATTAACCACCAGATGGAGTTTCTCGAGTAATCACGGGTAATTAACAAAATCATTCTAGCAAGGTTATAAAAGAATTGCTACAGTGTTAAATGATATTTTATTATTAACAAATAGAGGTAAAACAGAGGCCAATCATGTGGAGTTCAAAAGACATTTATTACATATCCGACAGCACCGGCATTCTTGCTACAGGAATTGGCCAGGCACTGATTTGTCAATTCCCGGAAATAAATTTCCGGGAAGAAAAATTTCCTTTTATTCTGAACAAACAGGACGCCCAAAAAACCCTGCAATATATCCTCAAAGAATCCGGCGGCACCCGGCCACTCATCTTCAGTACCTTGATGGACCCGGAAATCAGAAACATCTTTGATGCTCCGGAAGTCGAACTCTTTGACGTCTTTGCACTCTTTCTTGACAGACTGGAAAACTGCCTGGAAGCAAGGGCCCTTCGTCTGCCAGGATATTCAAGGCATATTGATAATCTGACCATGGCAAAAAGGGTTGAGGCAATTGATTTCTGCCTGCATCATGATGACGGGACAAAAATAGGTGAGTTCGACGAGGCGGATGTAATCCTTTTAGGGGTATCCCGGGCGGGAAAGACACCGGTCAGTGTTTATCTGGCCACCCAGATGGGCTTGAAAGCTGCAAATTTCCCTCTGACTCCAGAATATCTCAACCTATATACCTTGCCCCAGGAAATGCACCTCAACATCAGACGCGCCGTCGGCCTGACCACTACTCCGGAATTACTGAAAAACGTCAGGGAAAAACGCTACCCGGACAGCAACTATGCAAAACTTGCAACCTGCACTAAAGAAATCCACCAGGCGGAACGAATTTTCCAACAGCATCAAATACCGATCATCTCCACGGCAGGCAAATCCATTGAAGAAATTGCCACACAGGTTTCACAGGAACTCGGGTTATCAATGAAGCAAAAAAATCTCGGAAATATTTGATGGACTTGTATTCATGCCATGTGGGTAAAAAGTCAAAACCTGATAATTTTGTCAAAATCGGAAACTTAATTATCACCTAATGATTTCAATAAGTTGAATGAGGAATAGACATCGGTATCGGCCGAAAAAACAGCCGCCAATTATCAGACAGCAAGACGTTCTGACGATTGACAGACTCTCGTGCTTTTCAACGTCTCGTTACTCTCGCTTGCCTGCGAGACCGACAATATTTGACGACGGATCAATTTTTCCGTCATTCTAAAAAAGATCGTGAAACGCCTTTATATTTATGGGGGTTCCGGCAGACACCACCATTTTCCTTGTGGTATCTTCTATGGAACCGTTGACAATACGTCTTAATCTGTAGACTTCGC
Source organism: Pseudomonadota bacterium (assembly GCA_018823135.1). NCBI lineage: Bacteria > Pseudomonadati > Pseudomonadota > Pseudomonadota bacterium. Next base: position 26,423 of record JAHJJF010000146.1, on the reverse strand, counting down.
TGAAAAGTATCTCCGGAAGATCCGCGCCGAAACCACTGAAAAACTCCGAACATCGCCTGGTGTTGTCCAGAAGTCTTGCCGGCAGAAAAAGATGAAAAGGGTGTCGTTGCATTTCCGTTTCATGACAGGCAAGAGCCGCGCACATCCGGGCAACATTTTCAGGAGCAGCTTCCACAAGCAGATTGGGTTCATACAGGGGATGCCAGAATTCTGTTTCAACCACCAAGATCTGTTTCCCTGAAGCGGTATGTGCCATTAACGCATCTCGGACTAATTGATTGGTGGCAATATGGGTTTTATGCTTATCCTGATTGTGCGGAAAAATCACCAGCTCAGGCGCATATCCTTTGAGAATTTCCACAAGGGTTTGTCTTTTTTCTTCCCAGGGTGATCCGCCATGGTCTTCGTTCTTGAGGTTAAGCCGGTCAAATGCGTCCGGCTCAATAACCGGCACACATTCAAACCCCAGGACTTCACAGGCGCTTTTCTGTTCTTGTTGACGGATTTTCCTGCGCGCCGGATTGCTTCCATAGGTCATGGAAATATTTATGATTCGATGACCTCCTTCATGCATGAGACGTAAAGCAAGGGAACCGGTGAGGGTTTCATCATCCGGGTGTGGTGAAAAGATCAGGATATTCTTGGCCGTTTTCTGCGTGGCGGCGGCAATATTGCGGTTGCGGCCTTCTTTATGCTCCGGCCTGTTTCCTGATGCAGAACTACCAAGAATCGCCTCGGTATAAATTCTGACATAATTCGACCACTTTTGGATATCAGTCAAATGAGTCGGGGTCTCTTTCATTGTGGCTGCTAAACTCCGGCATCAATAATTTTTAAGGGCTCCGCCAGGCCAAGTTCCCGATGCGCCCCGGCAATATGACCCACCGTATTCCATTTTATGCCAAGTAGCCCAGCGCCATATGCATCAATTGCCACTGGATCAAAAGACGCTGCGAGAATATTATGAGGCGGGTCGCAGGGCGGACCCCAGAGATGAGCCTCCTGCATGCCGACGGTGGCATCGAGAATGGTAAAATCCGCACACCGGTATCGATTCAGATCAAGGACCGAATCCTGCACCCGGCTATGAAATGATGCTTTCTTCCAATGACCACCCTGCTGATAATGGGAAGGCGGAGCGAGTCCCATCATGTTTTTCATGGTAAGGGTCACATCGGCAAGGGTATGTACCTTAAGAACCGGAACCGAAAGGAGAAAGCTTTCAAAAACAATTTTCGGCAGATACATTTCCGGCCAGCGCCGGCACCCGGGTTTCTCCAGACGAACAAGCTCTGCATCATTTAAATCCAGGAGTTCAATGCCTTCCTTTTCTGCCAGTTGCCGATACCCGAGATAATCAAAGGCATGACTGGTCTCGTACTCTTTGGCGCCCGAACCCTCGGCAATGACTATTTCAATATGCGGCGTCCGGGCTTTAAGATAGGACACTATAGCTGCAACAAGGCTTACCGGGGTGGTTATCGGCGGGTCAAGGGCCTCGACCAGATTAGGCTTGACAAGAATTTTTCTGACATCTGCAAGTGCATCCGGAAACTTAGATGCATCCAGCAGAGGCGGCAGTGAGTCAGACCAACTGGAAAAAACAACCTGATAAACCATACCGCTGTTTTTTTCTCTGATCCCATCCATCGGCATGAAATTTCCCCGAAAATCTTCTAGAAAATCACTCCCAGATAAAAAAGCAATAACAGAACAATCAGCAGATTTATCCCGATAAAATTCCGGAAAGGAATAAGCCCCTCGAAATCCTCAAGGCAGAATCTCCAGAAAATATAACATCCGGCAAGGGCACCGTTGAGCATGAAAAAAGCGGAAAGAATCTGCACAGGAAAATCCGGGATCACAAAGGCGAGTTTCACAAAAATATCCAGGCCGATCTGGCGACCGATAGTTGGTATAAAATTGCCGATTCCATGGGCAAAATAACCCATTCGGTAAACAAGTTCTCCGGTGAATGCCAGAGGAATCATAATCGGCACCAGGGGTGAAAATTTACCGAACATCGGATCTTCGGTAATCCCGAAGAGATGGGTCCCAATCCTTATGATGCCCATGACCATCAGAAAACAGATCACCAGCAATAAGCTGAATGCAAGGGCATCAGGAAAACCGCTCAAGGATTCAACCTGGGCATAAATCGGCTTGCTTCGCAGGAATCTTGCCAGCTGCGAGCCGATAAGAAAAGGAACGATATACGAGCAGGTGATATATCTGCCTTTATTTCTGACCAGTTCAGAATAGGGATTCCGTATTAATAATTGCGGAGAATCCCGATCACAGGCGGGCAGACAGTGGCCGCAGACCAGGCAATGCAGATTATTCTGTACATTATATGCACCGAGATACACCGGACATCCGCGGTTACCATCAATGCCGCTTTTGCAGGCAAATGTTTCACACCCTCGGCATTTATTATGATCAGGACGGAATTCGGTTATTGACAGGGTTGCAGCAGCTCCGGTAATTCTTCCCAGCGGACAAAGATGACGGCACCATGCCTGCCCCGGAAAAAAAACGGCTAAAATCGCCGAGCCGGCGACAATTGACAAAACAAGATAAGATGTTTCTAGGGGAGATTTATCAAGGCCGGCAACAATCTCAGTCCAGATAATCAAGGCAAGCAGAAAAACGGATGTATAAACGCCATATTTCTTGAGAAACCTGGGCACCGGAAGATTCAGGGTCCAGCCTTTGCGCTGCAGAAAAACACCCAATCCCGGAAAAGGGCAGATACCACACCACATCCTTCCGAGAAAAAACCAGGAAAGGACGATTGAAGGCCAGAGCAGTCCCCAGGTGAGGAACACCGCGACATTTCGGCCCGGATCACGTGGCCCGAAAAGCCCTGAAACGACAACCAGAATAAAAAGGATATCACCTGCGGTTCTTAAATATGCATAATGATGCCTGGCAGCTAAAAAACGACGGGTTCCGGGAAAAACCCTGAATATATCAAGTCGCTCGCCTTCCTCCGATGATATCAGGCTTTTAAGTGCTTTAGTCCACCACGTCAAAGTGACAATATCCTTTATTTATTTTATCCGTTTCACTGGCTTTACAATTTAGATGTGTTGAGTCCGTTTAACTTGTCACTTGTCACTTGTTATCCCACCCTTTCGAGCGCTACCTTGACTTCTATTTTCTTTTCATCACGTAAGATACCAAGAATGATCTCATCGCCGACATGATAACGGTCAAGGGCATTTCGCAGGTCATCATATGTACTGATCTTCCTGCCACCAATCTCCTGAATGATATCCCCCAGAACTATCTCGCCACCGACTTTCCTGGTGCCTCTTATCCCGGATGCTTCCGCAGTACTTCCCGGCTGAACATTGATTACCAGGACACCGTCAATACCAAGACGTTTGATAATCCTGTCATCGGCTATTGTCGTCACCCCAATACCCGGACGAATGACCTGCCCGTATTTGATTATTTCCGGAACAACGCGATTAACAACATCCACGGGCACCGCAAATCCGATGCCGGCACTGCCGCCGGACGGACTGTAAATGGCGGTGTTCACACCGATTAATCTTCCGGCGCTGTCAAGCAGAGGTCCCCCTGAATTACCCGGATTAATCGCCGCATCAGTCTGGATTACCCCCTGGATCGTTCTGCCGGTTACCGCCTTGATCTCCCGACCCAGAGCACTGACTATGCCTGCGGTTATCGTCTGGTCCAGACCGAAGGGGTTGCCGATGGCAAAAACTTTCTGGCCGACCTGAAGATTATATGCTTCGCCAACCGGTATCGGCTTCAACTGATCGGCAGGGGCTGATATCTGCAACACGGCCAAATCCTTATCCGGCGATACCCCCACCAGCGTCCCCTTCCAGGTCGAATGATCCGCTAAAGTCACTTCAACCCTGTTTGCATCGCCGATAACATGATAATTAGTGACTATGCGGCCGTCTTTATCCCAGACAAACCCAGAACCGGTGCCCTGAGGTATTTCATAAACATTGAGACTGAACAGGCTGCGACGGTATTCAATACTTGTAATGTATACAACCGCTCCGGAAGTCGCCCGAAATATATCAATGGTGTTCTGTTCATCAAGGGCAAGGTCGCCGCGGGCGGTAACCGGTCTTGGCACCGCGTCAGGGTCAAGCCTTTTGTCGGGAGCGATAAAAAACCACCAGAACCCGGCAAGCACCAGGACAAGGACCAGCAGAGGCGGAATTTTTCTTTTTATTACAGGAGGTTGCCTATCGGCATGATAATTCATAAATTTACCAGCTCATTTTATTTTATACGTAGATATCTCAGCGGAAGGTATGGTGTGTATCAGATATCAAGTAAAAGTTTAGCAATGAGAAAATATCCCATAACTCCAAGGATATCGATAGCAGTTGTAACAAAAGGTCCGGTTGCAACCGCAGCGTCGATGTCCAATCGACGCAGAATAAGCGGCACAGAGGTACCGATAGTAGCGGCAAGTGCCATGGCAAAAAGAATTGATATACCGATTACCAGACCGAAATTCGCCTGTTCCGGATAGCCGAAATGGGCAAGCACTCCAAGAAACAAACCGTAAACACTTCCCAGAATGATTCCGACGCGTAATTCCTTAAAAATAATTTTGGACAGCGCTTCCATGTTGACCCTGCCGGTAGCGATACCGCGGACAACAATAGTGCTGGACTGTGTGGCGATATTTCCTCCCATACCCATAACAATGGGTATGAATGCGGCCAAGGCTATGACCTGACGCAATTCACTTTCAAAGTAGGTAATAATAAAAGCCGCGATCACACCGCCGATCCAACTGGCAAACAACCAGGGAGCACGAGTCATGGCATTATCGATGGTAGATTTCAACAAAATCTCACGGTCCTTACCGGCACCGGCCATCTGGAGGAAATCCTCGGTTGCCTCTTCCCGGATAACATCAATAATATCGTCAACCGTTACAATCCCCATGAGTTTGAAATTACTGTCAACAACGGGCACTGCGAGAAAATTATATTGCGAGACGATATGGGCGACCTCTTCCTGGTCTGTATCGATTGATACCGCAATAACTTTGGGATTCATGATATTCTTGAGCAGCCGATACGACGGGTGCATGAGTAATTCCCGCAGGGACAAAACTCCTACCAGCTGGTCATCAGAGTGGATAATGTAAAGATAAAAAGACATCTCTTTTTCTTCACTCCGCTCCTGTATTTTCTGGATGGCATCGCCGACGCTTAATTCCCCATCAAGTGCCATGAAATCAGGTGACATGAGACCACCGGCGGTCTCGGAATGATACTGGAGGAGATCATCAACCTCGTCCCGATCATCCTTCCCCATGAGTCGACGGATCTCATTGGCAATTTCATCAGGCAAGGCCTCAAGGATGTCAGCAGCATCATCCGAAGCCATTTCGCGAATAACCGACTCCATGAATTTCGGCTTAAGATTTTCAACGACCTCAAGCATAACAGCCTGATCAAGTTCACTTAAAAAATCAGCCGCCTTATCCGTTTGCACAATAATGCTGAAAACATTTTTTCTTTCTTCCGGATTCAGATGCCTGAAGACCCAAGCCATGTCAGCCGGATGAGTTTTATTAACAAGTTTAAGGAGATGAACGACCGCGCTGCGCCGGTTGAGGCGGCGAACAGTATCAAGAATCACCTTCCCTTCATTTCCTATGAGTTCCCTTGGAGCTGCTCTTTTCATAGTATCATCCAAAATCCCTTGCCGGGTTATAGTGCAAATCGAGTCATTGCGGAGAATCCACTAAAAATACACAGTTACATTAAAATATACAGACTCTCAGTCTGTTCCTGTTCACCGCAAAAAAAAGCCGCGTCCTGAACTCGACGCGGCAATCAAAACATTTCCAAGAAAAGAGTAATTCCCCGTCGTCAATGCACCTGCGCCTCAATCAACGTTATGACCACAGGCCTGCCTTTCTTGCCGGTATATTTTTGAAGCCTGCCGCTGAACGAAATAGAATCACCGACTTTTAAACCGGCGGCAGCCTCAAGATCATAACTGATCAAAATCAAATTATATCCTTTATAAGTCATCGCATCAGGGTTGGCGACGTATATCTCCGCCTTGCCGCGACCGCCTTTTACATTTTGCACAACTCCTTTCCATGTTACTTGTGAGTCACGAATTTTTTGCCAATACATTTCCACATGAAGAGATGTTTGCTTGGAAAGACTCAGGTTGTCGAGAACCTCAACGTAATCAAGAGTGTCAGAGGCATGAGTGATTCCACTCCAAAGTAAAATCATGAATAGTACTAGAATACCATTATTTTTTTTCATGATGCATTCTCCTTGTTTAAAAAAATGAGTCATGGGCTGGGTTTGCATACTAACTGAATATAGTAAAAAATTACAGGAAATTTAGGGAGTTCTCAATATTTTCCTTACTTAAACCACCGCTCGTGGAAGATAAATATTGAATACCGAACCTTGCCCGTACTCGGAATCAACTGTTATCACCCCGCCATAATTCTTGATAATTGAATAAGTGACGGCAAGCCCCAGGCCGCTGCCCATCTGTTTGGTGGTAAAATACGGATCAAAAAGCTTGGGAATATTTTCTTCTCTGATGCCGAGACCCTCATCCTGAAAAGTGATCTGAACATAATCCCCTGCAGGCAGAGACAGGGTGTTATCGGATGTGATTTTCTTATTCATACCGAAAATCATTATGGTTCCATCCGTATCCAACACCGCTTCCCGGGAATTGAGGACCAGATTTTCCACAACCTGCCGATATTGCTCATCATCTCCCTTCACAGGCCATAGATCTTCGACAAAATCAAAATTACAGATGTTTTTCGCCCCCTTAAACACCGATTCAGTCGCTTGTCTAATCACTTTATCCAAGAGAACTATATTGTTTTTCGGGGCGCTGTTTTTTGAAAAAGCCAGCAATTGCTGAACAAGGTCCCTTGCCTGTAGAGAAGCTTTTTCCGTATCTACAAGCATGGCAACAAGGGATTCATCATTGATATTCTTTTTTACCAGAGCGACATTTGCAAGAATCGCGGTGAGAATATTATTAAAATCATGGGCAATCCCTCCGGCAAGGAGCCCCACGGATTCAAGTTTCTGGGCACGCTGCAGTTCTATTTCAAGTTTCTTCCGCTCGGTAGTATCCCGGACAAAGACCGCTACTTCATCACCGATTTTGGTAACCGCTACGGCAACCTCAACCGGCACCTCATGGCCATCACGATGCTCAATAGTCGCTTCAAGGCGTTTTCCAAAAATGTCCGTCCGGTTGCCGCGAAGAACTTCATTGAATACCTGCACATGCAGAGCACGATACCTGTCAGGAATAATTGTAAAAACAGATTTGCCGATAATTTCCTCTGCCTTCCAGCCGCTTAGTTTTTCCGCCTGATGGGTCCATTCGGTAATTATCGCATTACTGTTTACCATCAAAATTGCGTCAACCGCAGTTTCAACGATTTTCTTGAATCGCTTCCGGCTTGCAAGTTCTGCAAGCTCGGTTATCTTAAGGTTTGTGATATTGATGGAGGATATAATGGCGCCCCCTGAAAACGGCGACATTTTAATATGAAGATATTTATCTTTATATTGCAGCTCTGGATATTCTTTTGTCGTATTGGTCCTGATACAATCCATCAGCTCATCATACATTGATATTGAGTGTTTAGAGGCATAATCAACATACATGACCGAGCCGATATCAGGAAGCCTTTCACCGGATTTTTCCTTTGCAAGATTGTAGCCGGTCACCTTTCCTTCAAAATCCACAAAGACCGTATCGATGGGATTGTTGGCCACAAGTTCCCGATAGCGACCTTCACTTGCAAGCAGAGCACTCTCCGTTTTTCTCTGAATATCCAGGATTGAATGGAGTTCCGCGACCCGGCTTTCAAGTTTCTCGACAAGTTCAACAAGGTCTTTTTGGGAATGTTTTTGATAATCCATAATTTAAGGACTCATATTTATGCCCGGTGGGTAAAAAATCGCGGCAGAAAAAAATCTACCACGCAAAACAAACATGTATTACACAATAACTCGATGGAATCAGTCTTTTCGAAGTCTCATGCCTTCTCTATCCACGATTTCATCATAAATGCTAATTTCTCTTTTCAACACATTGCGCCACACCTGAAAGAATAATGCAGCAATCCAAAAAACTTACACCATAGAAAAAAAGGGCTCAAGCATAAGCTTGCGCCCTTATGATTATTTTATGTGGAAGTATTAGAAAATCAGACAGTCCTTATCCGAATTTGGCCATAAAGTTATTCAAGGCCGTTTTCAACCAGGTCAGGGAATCCTGACCGGAAATCAAGAACAAGGCGCCGCTGACATCCTTATCTTCAAACTGAAAAACAGTTTTCATGAAAATCGCGTGCTTTTCCGGATCAGCGAGACGCTCCAGGATCGGCTGTTTTGAAATTCTTTGAACCGTCACATTCGGAGGAGAATAAGAAACCACGTCGTCTAGAAGTTCGGCAATTTTTCCGACGCAGGCACCGATTAAAATATTGCCCACCTCAAGAAGGGTCTCTTTCTCAAAAACCAGTCTGTCGACGTTCATATTTTCATCAAAATCATCCTCAAACAAAGAAATCAGTCCCTTGCCTGATTCAGCCGGAAAAATCAGCAGCGCCGATCCTTTGAATTTTCCCCAGTAATTCTGCTCCACTATACGGATGTCCTTATACATTTTCACTTCTTCAACGATGCGTCGAGGCAAATCCGCCGCATTAAGCAGTTCCACATACGGCACATTTAAAAACACCCTGATATCGATTACTTCAGCCAGATCGGCGGACGCCTTACCAAAAGCGATATTCATTACTTCCTGAAGAATTTCAATATCATTATTATTCAACATAACGTTCCGATTATCTAACTCCATTGTCCTGCCCCATTATTGAAGTTGCTCTTCAGCTTTTTTTAACGCTTTTTGTACAGTTTCTTTAGACGGAGGTTTTTTAAGAACCGTTAAAGCCCCAAGTTTAGCCACCTCGCCAATTGTTTTTGATTGTATGTCAGCGGTAGAGACAATAACCAGTGCCCTTGGATTTATCTCTTTAATCTTTGCAAGAGCCTCCACACCATCCATAACCGGCATGGTCAAATCCATAAAGGTCACATCAGGATTAACTTCCAGATACTTTTCAACCCCGACTTTCCCGTCTCCGGCTTCAAATAGAGCAAAATCTCTGTCATCAGGCAGGCATTTTTTTAAAATTTGTCGAGCAATAGGCGAATCATCGACAATAAGTATTTTTTTAATCATCTTCCCCCCCCCGATTTAATACCAACACAGATAACGAATAAATTGAGATCTTAAAAAATTCTATCCATATATAAACCGCAGAATCGACCATATCATTTTTTGGATTTATCCTTGCCGCCGGTAAAATCAATGATTGAAGAAATTTCTTCAATCTGTTCGTGCACTGTCGTCTCAACAGGGATCGGCTTTGATTTTTTTATTTTCTTTTTCGAAATTTTCGGCAGTTTAGAGTTATCTTTCACAACTGACTCGAATTTGTTTACTTCCTTGTTTTTTCTTTCTTTAACCGACGTTTTTTCATCGATCTTTGATTTTTTTGTTTTATCTGTACCTTTTTTGGAAACAGCCGCAACTTTTTTGGGGACGGTTTTTTCAGTTTTCTTTCGAGCCGGTCTGGCAGTTGTCGCAGTGTCGTCAATCATCAAAATCAGTTCATCAATCTGCGTCTGGACAAAACTTTTTCCGGTGTGTTTTCGAACACGTTCCGACTCGGGGGCTGCTGGTTCCTCTTCAGAATCGTCCTGAGATGACGAGATCTGTTCAAGTTCCTTGACAATCATGTCCGCAGCTTCAGAAACCGGTTCATGGAATTGGGGTTCAACAGTGACTGCATTCAAGGATGAAAGAGGAGGAGAATCTCTTTTTGCAAACGGGTTATCATAGGAAGATGAAAATAGATCAGTCAGAATTGACTCGGGTTCCGTCCTTCTGCTCTCACCGGTATCAAGCATGGCAAACAATGCTTCAGTGAGTTTCTTTTCATAGATTGAAGCTTCGGTGACATCCTTTATGGAAATAAAAACGTAACGGATCGCTTTGCTTTCATCGCGGATCGGCCCCATGGTGCAACTTTGCTGCATATAATCAACATCGGACATGAAGGTGCTGTCAGGCTTGAATGGAAAGAGATAATCATATAATTTTCTAGGGAAAAAATAAAAATTACCAAAAGCGAAAACCGCCTTGAAATTTCGTCGGAATTTGGGGCTGTCAAGGTGGGGAAATGTCTCGAGAACAGAACGCCCCAGGATCATTTCCTTCTTGATGCCGCTTCTCGACTCGAGCCAATGATTCCAATATCGAACCCGGAGGTCTTTATCAAGAATGATAAGACCGAGATCGATCATTTCAATTATCTGACTAAATACTTTCATTTCAAAAGATAAAAGATATCAACCTGAGAGGCTTTTTTAAAAACAATCATTTTCTTGGAAAATTACCAAAAAATTTCTGCTATTCTTATTTTTTTTTCATGAGTTCTGAAAACCGTTTAGTCATTTTCTGAGCCATCATGCCAATTGATACCGGGCTTTCATAAATCACATCCTTGAAAAACTCTCCCGGTATTTCAATAACATTGCACCCACCGCGGGAAACAACATCAGCAGTGGCAAAATCCCGCTGAAACACGGTCATTTCCCCGAATATTTCACCGGGCCCCAGAAAGGCAACATGTCGCTTCTCCTTCCCCTTCTCAACTATGACCTCAACCTTGCCCTTGCATACCACCCAGAGATTGTCCGGTTGTTCGCCCTGCCTGGTTATATATTGTCCATCCGGATAGGATACTACTTTTGATACATCAGCAATACGTCTAACATCTTCAGGAGTTATTTTTTGAAATATTTCAACTTTAAAGAGATATTCTTCGATGTTCATTACCGGCCTCATTTGTATCTGAATTGAACTCTTGGTAAATTTTCTCTTACCATCTGTTAATATACTCCAATTGAAAGCAAGAAATAAATAGAAATATTGGAAAACTTAGAGCAAATCCGATTGATTATCACAAAAAACGGGCTGGATGCTCCTTAGGCTTCGATGATTTCGCGGATCTGTGAATTAACCAGAATTGTCGCAGGCATATCATGAAGCACTTTCTGATAAAAGCCGTGCCAGCTTCTTTCGTCTTCTTCTTCAGGGAGTTCATAACCCAGAAATATGCAATCAGCGCTTGCTGAATATTCCCGAAATATATTTTCAAAAGGGTCGCGGCTCACGATAACTTGCGGAAAAGCCTTTACCCGGGCAAGACTGATTATCCCGACAAGATCCTCTGACGCAGGAATCCGCCCCTCCTCGTTTTCAACCACCCGCAGCAGACGAATCTCGGTGTTTTCCCATTCCCAGTTTTCGGTAATCAGGTGGGCCGCCAGCATCATCATCTCGCCGTTTTTTCTTCCACGCCACCAGATGTCTATCCGTTTATCATTGGTTTGAAGCGGCAGGCCTTTTACTGACACGAGGAAAATGCTCATCTCCAATGCGGCTGCAACCTTCAGCTGGCGAAGATAAGCGGGCAGATGTTCGTATTCAGAAGACCAGCCGAATATTGCGACATTAGGATGAATCGGTCCGGTTTCTGTTGCCTGAAGCAGCATGGAAACCCCATCTTCAATTGTGTCTGCGGTCACAACCGACGGAAAGGCGTCGATATTTTTTTCCTCGCAGAACTTCTGTAATTGCCGGAGAGCCCCCGGTCTTCTGGACGCAAGTTCCATGAAATCCCCCTCAAGAATGTCTGCCAGATACACCAGTCCACGTTTAGCCGCAATCCATGTGGCATATTTAACCAGTGGTTCACGAAGAGCAGGAATTCCTGAAAAAACCAGCATGGTGGGCCGCCAGTTCTTGGGATCCTCCGGCATCCGGCTCAGACGGAGAAGGTTCTTGCGGATGGAATTATAGACAAATCCCCGCCTGGCATCACCAAAAGCCGCTTTAAGCTTTCTGGTCTTGATAAACCAGAAAAAGAGAAAAATAATAAGGATTGCACCGATTGCCGCAATCCAGTTAATGAGAATGGAAACCACCATACAGGCAAAAGCGCCAAGCAGGGCGGTTGACCAGTGATAAAAACGGAATCGCGGCCGGAAAGAAGGGTTGTCGCCGAAATCCTCGATAAACGCCGACAGATTAATCATCCCGTAACTGTATAAAAAAAACATCGCAATGATCGCCGCCATGGCGTTAAGTGCATCGCCGCCGGATTCATTCCCGGCCCAGAGCAGCACGATTACGCTGATAAAATAAGTCAAGATAAGTGCCCGCCTGGGCTCATCACCTTTTTTTGCCCCTTTTGCATAAAACGTCAAAAACTTCATTATCCGATCACGTGACACAGCCTGCAGCACACGAGGCGCTCCGAGAAGGCTGCCCAGGGCAGAGGAAAGAGTTGCGGCAATAACTCCTGCAACTACAATCCATGAAAAACCGAACAGAGCGTTTTCCTTTAACAACCCAAAGGGATTGGTAATAAGGTCCGCTCGTTCCCAGGCGCCACCGCCGATTAGTATCTGCGCCAGATACACCAGAAACCCGACGATCACCGCCGCAAAAGTCCCCCGGGGAATACTTGTACCGGGGTCCTTGAGATCGCCACTCATATTGACCCCTGCATCAATACCGGTGACTGCCGGAAAATAAATCGCAAATATCAACCAGAAGCCATACTGCATTCCGGAGGATGTCCGGGCCACGTCCAGCCCATAACCGGGAGAAAGATTACTCATAAAGCGTGCCGATGAAAATTGCAGGATACCGCCGCCCAGAAAAGCGGCAATAGCCAGAAACAGAACAAACATGACCACAAACTGTGCCTTTATGGCCAGGCCTGCGCCATAATAAGCAACCAGAAAAAGCACTGTGGCGGTTACCAGGCAGATACTTAAAAAATGCGGGGCGATTCCTGGATATGAAATAACCAGCGCTTCGGCAAATCCCAGAATATAAAAAGGCACGGAAAGGGCCAGGGCAAAGAAAAGCGCAATGCCGATTGCGCCGCCGAACTCAACGCCCATTACTCTTGATATGAGAAAATACGAACCGCCGCCCCGCACCTGAATATTTGTACTGATTGCCGCTATGGAAAAAGAGGTCATCAGGGTGATGGACTTGGCAATAATCAGGATAATCACCGCGCCGATGATCCCTGCCTGGCCGACGACGAAATTGGCGCGCATGAACATTATGACGCCGAGGATTGTCAGTATCGCCGGAGTAAAAACGCCCCCAAAGGTACTGAAAAGATTTTTTTCTTTGCCTGTGGTCCCGGGATCTGTTTGATTCGACATTAATGAATTACTCCGAAAACCGCTTAAGCAGGGGATAAGGCCTCAAACCCTGAAATTATATCCAGGAGTTCAGCGGTAATGGTGTTCTGTCTGGTTTCCCGGAACTTGCCCTGCAGGGCTTCCTCCATTTCCAGAATATTCTTTTCGGCGGCCTGCATCGACGCAAGCCTTGCTGCGTTCTCACTGGCCAGGGACTGCGAAAAGGCCTTATAAATCGTCCCGAAGATATGCTGATTGAAAAGCTGCTCAAAGAACAATGCATGATTGACGCCGATCATCGGCAGGCAACGATTGGGCCATGACTGGCGGCGTTTATCCTCGCCGTATTGCGGATCAAGGGGCAAAACCCGTTGGCTTGCCGAAGAATATGCCCCGCCCCTTTCAAGCCTGTTGTAAAAAAGGTGAAAGGTCTCAACCCTTTCTGTTTCATGCAAAATGGCGAATTTATCAACGATTTCGAACATGAGATCGCCGATTGCCGATGGCGAGGATGGCAGATAATAATGTTCGTGTATTACCACTTCCTCTTCAAGGCCAGCCCGGACCCGTTCGCCGGCGGACCAGAATATTTTTTCATAACCGATCATTTCTTCAGAATTAGCGATGTCCAGGGCATACTGCATGATATTTTCATTAAACTGCCCGCACATCCCCTGGTCCGAACCAATGACCAGAAATACCGCCTGATCAGACATTTTCTTTTTCTGGAGATGGGGCCGGTTTTTAAAAAATACCTGCCAGGCCTTTTCTATCACAACGGTATACTCATCCATTGCCCCGGCGGCGGTTTCATATTGACGAATATTCACCGCAGCCAGGCTTTTCATGGTTTTTACCACCGACAACAGGTCGTGTGATGTTTTTATCTTTCTGCCGAGAATCTCTAAGGTTTCCATGGTTCACTTAAAATTGGATCTCATTGTCATAAACTGAAGAGATTTTTTCAATACGAACCGCAGAATGTCGAACAAGGAATGTCGAAGTGTTTTTTTACTTCTGCGGTTCAAAATTCCCTGTTCAACATTCGATATTCTCTCTTAAAATGACAACCGCCATTACTTAAACGTCATTGAATTATATGTTATTACTCACCCAAAAGAATCATTCAGTCTTATCCGCAGCTTCCGATTCAGTCTCAGGAATCATATCAGCCTGCAGGCCTGAGACAATTTTCTCAAGCTCCCGCTGAAGTTCATCCCAGATCGGATCATCTTTGCCGGCGTTCACAATCCGCTCACTCAGTCCGGAAATTCCCTGAAGACCGGCAATAATTTTCTCTTCAGCCTCAAAGATTTTTTCAAGGGGTATGGAGTCAAGCATGCCCTTATTGGTGGCCATCAATATCGCCACCTGGTCAGATGCGGTAAGCGGTGAGAACTGCTGCTGCTTCAGCACTTCACGGACGCGGCGGCCATGTTCCAGGGTTTTACGGGTTGCATCATCAAGCCTGGTGCCGAAGCGGGCGAATGATTCAAGTTCCTGGAACTGCGAATAGGAAAGCCTGAGATCACCGGCAACCTTACGGTATGCTGCAAGCTGCGCCTTGCCTCCCACCCGGGAAACCGATTTTCCTACTTCAACTGCCGGGAAAACCCCTTTCTGGTAAAGATCGGGAGAGAGATAGATCTGCCCGTCGGTAATGGAAATAAGATTGGTCGGGATGTACGCCGAAATGTTCTGGGCCTCGGTCTCGATGATCGGCAGCGAAGTGATGGAGCCGCCGCCTGCCTCATCCCGCAGACGGGTTGAGCGCTCCAGAAGCCTGCTGTGCACGTAAAAAATATCGCCGGGAAAGGCCTCACGGCCGGGCGGGCGTCTCAACAGCAGGGATATCTGCCGATAGGCAATGGCATGCCGGGTAAGATCATCATAGATCACCAGCACATCCCGACCCTTATTCATGAAATACTCGGCCATGGACGTTGCGGCATAGGGAGCGATAAACTGCAGACCGGGCGGATCGCTGCCTTCCGCCACCATCACCAGGGAATATTCCAGGGCATTCCGTTCTCTGAGCTGGGCAATTATCTTGGCAACAGAAGAACTTCGCTGGCCGATGGCACAGTAGATACAAATCACATCCTTATCAGCCTGATTGATGATCGTGTCCAGAGCAACCGCGGTTTTACCCGTCTGCCGGTCTCCGAGGATCAACTCCCGCTGGCCGCGGCCGATGGGAATAAGGGCATCAATCACCTTGATGCCGGTCTGCAGCGGTTTGTTCACCGGGCCACGCGCCATAATCGCCGGAGCTTCACGCTGCACCGCCAGATGCTCGATGGCCTGAATCGGCCCTTTCTCATCAAGGGGCCTGCCCAGGGGATCGACAATCCGGCCGATCAGCGACGCATCAACCGGCACTTCAAGAATCCGGCCGGTGCGGGTTACTTCGTCCCCGGATTTCAAATCCATATCGTGGCCCAGCAAGACAATTCCAGTCCTGTCCGGCAGGATATCAAGGACAACTCCCATGACGCCGCTGGGAAAGACAACCAGTTCCTCGGATTTGACGGATTCAAGCCCCTTGGCCCAGACAATCCCCTGCCCCACAGAAAAAACATGGCCGATCTCTTCGCGGCTCACCGAAGCGGAATAGGAGCCCGTGCCCTGCTTCAATTCCCGGGCGGTCTCATCAAGAAGATTACTGAGTTTTTTTTTGTCGGTCATTTTATTCTGCTCAATGTTGATGGCTTCACAAAAAGCCGGATGCTGAATTATCGCCTCTTGTAATTTCAATAAGTTACAGGAGAAATACGCGTCCGACGAGGGCTTTTTGCGAGTCCGACAATGTTGGTGGACATATGAAAATCCAGTGCCACTGATTAAAATCGCTCTCTTAAAAGGTTTGAGATTCTGTAGATCATTTTTTTACGACGCCATCATGGTTCGGATGATTTCATCTTCCATGTCGTTCATGTAACGGCTGAGGTTCCATTCCCATTTCCGGTCACCGACCAATAAACGAATTCCAAAGCCAAGTTCCCCTTGCTCCCGGAAATCAATCGTCTTTTGCCCTGGAAAAAATTTCTTCAGTCCATCCTGCAGATTTGTTTTTTGAGCATTTCCCAGAGGAAACCCGGAAATAATTGTCAGGTGCTCATCCTGCTCAGGGGGGGACGAGATCTCACGGTTAATTTTATCTAAAAATATCTCAATAAGGCGGGATTCGAGGTTATTGTCGGCCAGATCAGCCAGAACCTTTCTTGAAATATCAAACACCTGCCTGCTGATGGTGACCTTCAATTTCTTAAGAAATGCTTCCTGTTCATCCTCAAGGTTCTGCTGCCAGTTTTTCTGCTGGGCGGCAATTTCAGCTTTCAGCCGATCAACACTTTCCTGCTTCCATTGTTCTATCTCACGCCCTGCTTCCTGCTGCATCAGCTCACGTTTCCCGCCAAAATCCTTTTGGTCTGCCGCCAGACGAAGGGCATAATCACGCCCCTCCTGTTCCGCCCGTGCTGCCGCGGCGATACCTGCGGCAATCGTCTTTTCACGGGCATCCATGGCCTTGATGATCGGGCCGTACAGGAACCGTTTCAACAAGACGATGAGAATCAGAAAATTGACTATCTGAAAAAAGACTGTGGTCCAGTCAATCAACATCAATCATCCCCCGACCTTTGTTAAAAAATATTTCCAGAAAGGGTTGGCAAAAATCAGAATCATCGACACCACGAAACAATAAATTGCAGTGGACTCAACCATTGCCAGCCCCACAAACAAAGTGCGGGTTATGGTGTTGGTCTCGTCAGGCTGCTGGGCAATTGACGCCAGGGCCTGGGCAAGAGCGCGGCCTTCGCCCAGGGCCGGGCCAATGGCGCCGATACCGATGCATATACCAGCGGAAATAATCGAAGCTACCGCAACCAGTGCTAAATTATCCATACCTTCACTCCTTCTTTATGTTTGTTCCCGTAACTACTCAGGGTTGTTTATTCCCTTCCATTAATTTCAGCCCTCTCATCATGGATGACTGGCCATGGGTTAATCACCCGTTTGAAACTACAATAAAAAATCCATAAGCAATCACAGGGTGCTGTAGATTTGCACGATCAGGACTGGCCGCTATAGTCCGCTATGCGGGCTGTCCTGATCGTGCGAAGGTGCAGTGCCCTGTGATTGCTTACTTTCGTGAATTTTCAAGCCGGCAGCGATATAAACTGCGGCAAGAATTGCAAAAATATAGGCCTGGACAAGGCCGGTAAGCAGGCCCAGAAGCTGCATGATAACCGGAAATATAAGCGGCGCGATGGCCAGCAGAATGCCGCCGATCATGCTGCCGCTCATGACATTGCCGAACAACCGGACCGCCAGGGCAAGGGTGCGGCTTATTTCCCCGGTAATGTTAAAAGGCAGCATCAAAGGCGTGGGCTGAATATAATTCTTCAGATAAGCGCCGAAGCCGGAATCGGCAATACCGTATATCGGCACCGCCACCAGCACGCACAGCGCCAGTGCCGTGGTTGTTGAAAGGGAGCCGGTGGGCGGTTGAAATCCCGGGACAACCGACAGCAGATTACAGGTGGCGACAAAGAGGAACAGGGTGCCTAGGAATCCAAGGAAACGCCTTGGATTCTGCCTGGTTACATCATGGATCTGGCCGAGAATCATGGTTATGACGCTTTCGAGAAAATTCTGCCAGCGGGAAATTTCCGGTCCGGTGGAAAGACGACTGGTAACCAGCCATGACCCAAGGGTGATGATCAGCATGACCAGCCAGGTAAAGGCCATGGTGGCATTAATCGAGAATAATTCAAGTTGAATTAAAATGATGCTGTCTGGGCTGAGCTGCATTATTTTTTTAAAATGCCTCGATTGATGTTTAGATTGCCATTCTCCGACAAACTCCTGGTCAAAATGAATCGGACCATGAAAAATCCAACAAGAAAAGTTATCAACATCCCCGGATTTATTCTCGCAATAAAAATCATTCCAAGCAGCACAGGAAATAGCCGGATCAAATAACTCATTACCAGAAGCCGCGTCGGATGCCTGCTCACCGGCACTCGCCGGACCGTGAGCAAAAGTCCGTAGAAATAATACAAACCGCCGATACTCCCGAATATGAAACCGATTATATACGGCTGGCTATTCATCATTTTTTTTCTCAGGGGTATGCTTTCCCACAAGTTCCTGCCGTTCTTTCTGCACCCAGTACCAGGCATTGTAACAACCCAGACAAAGGCCACCGATAATCAACATCAAGGTCCAGGAATATCTCCCTGGCCAGTGTGCATCTATCCATATACCTAGAAACCCGGCCGCCACTGTGGGTAATGCAACGGACCAACCGACCATGCCGAACATGCCCAGCCCGAACCAGATCTTTTTAGCTTCCCGTCTGGATTCAATTTTTTTCTTTTCCCGATCATGGACCCGCTTGGGAAATTCGTCATGCCTTTCCATAAGTTTAACTCCGATGGCTGAATTCCAGGAAACGTTTAATAAAGCCTATTTCCAGTTTGGCAACCGCGGAACGGCCCTGCTTTTCACGTTCCTGCTTTTCAATGAGCATATTTTCCACTTCCCTGTTCAGTTGGCCCAGTTCACCGGCAACGGTACTCCTTGTCGCGATCATTACCTCATCCCCCTGTTTTACGAGGATTCCCTGATCTATGGCCAGAAAATGTTCCTTGCCGTTTGCGGTAATATAGGAAAAAATCCCCGGACTCAGCGCTGTGGAATAATCTATGTGTCGCGGCTTCAGGCAGAATTCCCCTTCCAGTCCTTCCCCTTTGATTTTCGCAACTTTTTCTTCAAGAAACTTTGCAGTCGGCAGAAGAATTCTAAGGATGATCGAGTCGTTATCCATTTGCACCTTTCACTTCATCAATGCTGCCGATCATATACAGGGCGCTTTCAGGGATCTCGGAAAATTCATCATTGAGAATCCGCTCACATCCGTCAATTGCGTCTTTCAGGTCAACAATCCGGCCCTCTAAACCAGTAAAATGCTCAGTGGTAAAAAACGGCTGGGTCAGAAACCGTTCAAGTCTTCGGGCGCGATACACCGTTTTCCGGTCTTCCCTGGATAATTCCTCGATTCCCAGCATGGCGATGATGTCTTTCAATTCATCATAGGTGGCAAGGGTCTTTTTCACATCCCGGGCAATTGAATAATGTTTATCACCGACAATGCGCGCATTGAGCATCATGGACTTGGATTGCAGAGGATCAATGGAGGGATAGATTCCTTCGGAAGCAAGCTTCCGCGAAAGCACGATACTCGCCGAAAGATGACCGAAGGTGTGCACTGCAGCCGGATCAGTCAGATCATCGGCCGGCACATACACCGCCTGGATTGAAGTGATCGCAGCCTTTTTGGAGCTTGAAATGCGTTCTTCAAGCTCGGCAAGCTCCGTTGCCATGGTGGGTTGATATCCGAGGCGCGACGGCAATCTGCCCATGAGGCCCGAAAGCTCCATGCCGGCCTGGATGAAACGGAAAATATTATCGATAAGCAGCAAAACGTCTTTACCCAGATCGTCACGAAAATATTCCGCCATGGTCAGGGCGCTTCTGCCCACCCGGAAACGGGCCCCCGGGGATTCATTCATCTGGCCGAAAACCATCACGGTATTTTTTAGGACCCCGGCGGCGTCCATTTCGCGGTACAGTTCTTCGCCCTCCCTGCACCGCTCGCCGATGCCGCAGAAAATACTTAATCCTTGATGTTTGCCCACCATATTATTAATAAGCTCGGTAATCACCACGGTCTTGCCCACCCCGGCGCCGCCGAACAAACCCGCCTTGCCTCCGCGTTCAAGGGGTGCAAGCAGGTCAATGGCCTTGATGCCGGTAAGAAATATTTCTTCGTGGGTAACGCGGTCAGCCAGGGAAATAGGATACTGATGAATGGATTTTCTCAGCTGGGCCACCGGTTCTGTTTTCAGGTCAATTGTCTCGCCGAACACATTGAACATCCGCCCGAGATTTTCCTCGCCAACCGGCACCATTATCGGCGCGCCTGTTCCCTGCGCCAGATCACCCCGTCCCAGCCCTGCGGTGGGGGTCAAGGCAATGCAGCGGGCGGTATGCTCATCCACATGATCCATGACCTCAAGGGCAGTCTGCTGGTTTTCGCCGGCATAGAGCAATCCGTAAACCGGGGCAAGTTCCTCTTCAAAAAACACGTCAACAACCGTCCCGCGCACTGATTTCACCCGGCCGGAGTATCTGCTCTTATTTTCCTGAATTTCGGTTGTCCGCACCATTAATCCTCGATTTTCTCAGTATCACCTATTGATTAAAGACTTGTTAAAAAGATGCTTTTCAACACTTTTTCTCTCTTCACCCTTCCAGCGTTTGGTTGCCTTCTGGAAAAACGTATTATTGGGGATTCGAATGAGTGCTTTTTCTTCCTCTGGCATTTCCCCGTGTTCAAGGATGGAGGTATACATGATATTGAAATCAACAACCTTGCCTCGAAGGCCAGAACCGCCGACTAACTCGGTAATCTCAATATCATCGCCGATCCGAAACGGCTTGAACAGGATTATCAGAAAAGAACATAAAAAATTACTCAACACGCTCCACACCGCGATGAATCCTACGGCAATCATTGCCGACACGGTGAGCAATGATGCGACTATGGCTGAAATCTTTACCCCCAGCTGCTGCATGGAGAAAAGAATGACCATAACAAAAACAAGGATTTTCGTTATATTTTTGAATACACGGAATAAAGATTCGGAAAGAGCCTCCTGTTTAAACAACAGAGAATAAAAACGACTTAAAGCCGCATAAACAAGGATACCAGCAAGGAAAATCAATACTATCGCAATAAATTTTGCGTCCTGCCACATCATTAATTCATTAACATTGAAGCGGTTCATCATCATACCTCATGGCTGCTATTGCAGGATTGAATCCCGCAGCTTGACCTGTCATTGGTGTTATCTGATTCTTGTTTGCACTGATTACAATGTCAAGCAATGATTGGATTTATCAAAATTGTTTTGCATTTGAACTCTTGCTTTTAAATGTGTTTTGACACTACATTAAAAAATCTTTTAACTGCCTGATCTGATTTTTTTATTTTTCAACTCATAAATATAGGAGACAAATGTTTATCTGGCTCGGTATTCTTTTCTGTATTTCACAATCCGCCCTTTTTTCCGGACTCAATCTTGCCGTATTCAGCGTAAGCAGATTGAGGCTTGAAGTTGAAGTCTCATCCGGCAACGCCGATGCGGAAAAAGTAATCAAACTCCGTGAAGATGCAAATTTTCTGCTTACAACCGTTCTTTGGGGAAACGTCGGAATAAACGTCCTGCTGACACTGTTATCGCATTCGGTTCTGGCCGGGGTCAGCGCTTTCATTTTTTCAACTGTGGTGATCACCTTTGTGGGAGAAATCTTTCCCCAGGCATATTTTTCCAGAAACGCATTATTTCTGGCATCGCGCCTGTATCCGGTGATCCGCTTCTATCAATACCTGTTATACCCCCTTGCCAAACCGTCCGCCCTGCTGCTTGACCTGCTGCTGGGGAAAGAAACCATATGGTACATGCAGGAAAAGGATATCCGCAATCTGCTTAAAAAGCATATGATCTCGGATGAAGCTGATATCAACAAACTGGAGGGAATAGGCGCCTTAAATTTTCTGGATATTGACGATATGATAGTCTCCCATGAAGGAGAGGTGATTAACCCGGACAGCATTATTCAATTGCCGATTGTTCATGGAAAACCTCAGTTTCCGGTGATTAACAAGTTGTCCACCGATCCTTTTCTGCTCAAGGCGCAACTTTCCGGCGAAAAATGGGTAATCATCACCGATACCGATGAAAAGCCATTATATGTTATGGATACTGACAAACTGGTGCGGGATGTGTTTTTCGGGCATGACCCGATAAATCCCCTGATCTGCTGCCATCGACCGATCATCGTCAACGATCCGCACATGCCCCTTGGTGAGGTGATTTCAAGGCTGAAGGTTTTTGCCGAACATCCTGAAGATGATGTCATCGACCAGGATATTATCCTGGTCTGGGCAGAAGAAAAAAGGGTGATAACCGGTGCGGATATTCTCGGCCGCTTATTACGCGGAATAGTAAAATAGTGGCCATTCTCCTCGCCGCCATGCACTGAGGACCTTCATGGCAACGCCTGTGTGCAGATTACTGGACTTTGAGAGGTCGGATGATGACTGAAATCAAACTTTCCAAACTCGCCGAAGATGTATTGAAAAAAAGGTATTTCGGTAAAAATTACCGAGGAGAAATTCTCGAAACCCCACAGCAATTATTTGAGCGGGTTGCACGAGCGGTTGCCGAGGCGGACCGCTTGTTCGAGGCGGGAGCGCCGGTGACCAAGACCGCCCAGGCCTTTGAGGAGGCGATGACCTCCTTTGCCTTTTTACCCAATTCTCCATGTCTGATGAATGCCGGCAGACCACTGGGCCAATTGGCCGCCTGTTTTGTCCTTCCCATAGAGGACAGTCTTGATTCCATTTTCCAGACATTGAAGCATACGGCAATCATCCATGAAACCGGCGGCGGTACAGGGTTTTCCTTCAGCCGCTTGCGCCCCAGAGGAGATACCATTCTTCCGGCCATAGGTGTGGCCGGTGGGCCGGTGTCATTTATCGAATTATTCGACAAGGCAACCTATCTAATTGATCGCAACCGAATTCGCCCGGGCGCCAATATGGCCGTTCTCCATATCAATCATCCGGATATAGAGGAATTTATCACCGCCAAACTTATCCCCGGCAGTCTGTGTAATTTCAATCTGTCAGTAGCAGTGGATGATTTGTTTATCAATTGCCTGCGGAAAAACCGAAAATACACCCTTGTACACCCGAGAACCGGGGGGTCGGTGAAAAAAATTGCCGCTACCAAACTCCTTGATTTAATCGCCGAATGCGCCTGGAAAACCGGCGATCCGGGAATCATTTTCATCGACCGGGTAAACCGAGCCAATCCTCTGCCGAAGATGGGCTGGATAGAGGCCACCAACCCCTGTGGCGAACAACCCCTGCTCCCCTATGAATCATGCAATCTTGGGTCGATTAATCTCACAAAAATTATCGACAACGGTGAAATAAATTACCCTAAGCTCGATCATCTTGTCCATCTGGCAATCCACTTTCTCGACAATGTCATTGAAATCAACCGCTATCCATTACGACGGATCGAGGAATTGAGCAAGAGCAACCGCAAGGTCGGCTTAGGAGTCATGGGTTTTGCCGATATGCTGATCATGCTGAAAATCCCCTATCAAAGCGAACAAACCATCAGCCTTGCCCGGACGATCATGGCCAGAATCAAGACCGTGGCGGAACAGACATCTGCCGAGCTTGCCGAAAAACGCGGCAATTTCCCGAGTTTCGACCATAGCATCTATCCTTCGCAGGGCGTAAAAAAGCGGCGCAACGCCACCCTCACCACCGTGGCACCAACCGGCACCATCAGCCTCATAGCCGGCGTCAGCAGCGGCATAGAGCCGGTCTTTGCCTTTGAATTGCAACGCAAAGTCGTGGACAAAATCTGGGTGGACACTCATCCCCTTTACACTGAATTAATCGCCCAGAAGAAAAAAATCCCCAGCGAAATCTTCCAGACCGCCTGGGATGTATCCCCCCAATGGCATCTGAGAGTTCAGGAAGCCTTTCAGCAGTTCACCGATAATGCGGTATCAAAAACCGTCAACCTGCCGGAATCGGCAACTGTTGCAGATATCAGCAAATTGTTTCTCGACGCAGTGGGAAAAGAGGTGAAAGGGCTGACCGTTTATCGGGACAAGTCTCTGGACAACCAGATTCTCGGGGCCTGCAGCCTGAAAAGGGATGAGTGCAGTTGAGAACTCTATTCTTCAGTCACTTTGGTTGACTTCTTCTCTGGAAGGTTTGACATCTATAGTCAAACTATGATAGGCCAAACTAGAAGCAGACAATACGAGTATTTTTGAATTCTTCCACTCCAGACTCTCAAAACCATTAAAATTAATGGATTCTCCCACGGCCGCCTCTTCCCTCCCGTGGGAATCATCTCATCAGGCGCTCTGAGCAACTGCTTCTTCAACGGTCTTATCTTTTAAAAAAAATTGAGGAGAATGGCAATGACAGGACAGGCATCAAACGACATTTCCATCGTTTTAGGAGGAGAGGCCGGTCAGGGAATCCAGACCATCGAGCAGTTACTGACCAAGATCCTGAAACTGGACGGCTATCAGGTTTACGCCACCAAGGAATATATGTCCCGGGTGCGGGGCGGCACAAATACCACCAGCATCCGGGTAGCTTCCCGTCAGGTTCGGACACCGGTCCGTCGCATCGATCTTTTATTTCCCCTTGATAAAAACGTCATCCCCCATCTGCAATCGAGAATATCGGATCAAACGGTAATTATCGGAGATGGATCAGTTCTCGGAACGGATATGCAACTGGTTGATATTCCTTTCAATGCAATGGCCAAGGAGCTCGGCAATGAGATGTATGCCAATACTCTTGCCCTGGGAATGCTTCTCGGCCTGCTGCAGACCGATCAGCAGGTTACGGAAAAATATCTCCACAATCGATTTACCGACAAAGGCGAGGAAGTGGTTGCCAAAAATATCGAGGCGGCCAGGCAAGGATATGGCAAAGGACTTGAGCTGCTTCAAAGCGGGGCCGTCAGTGTTGCGCCAATCGAACGCTCGGATATCAGTAATGAAATCATGGTGAACGGCTCCGAAGCCATTGCCATGGGCGCCATAGCCGGAGGGTGCCAATGCATAACCTCCTATCCCATGACCCCGGGTACCGGAGTGATTACCTTCATGGCCGGGCATATGCATGATTTTGATCTGCTGGTTGAACAGGCGGAAGATGAAATTGCCGCAATCAATATGGCTTTGGGAGCCTGGTATGCAGGAGCCAGGGCCATGGTGACCACTTCCGGCGGCGGTTTCGCTCTGATGACCGAAGGAATCAGCCTGGCGGGAATGATGGAATCCCCAGTTGTAATCCATCTTGCCCAGCGCCCCGGACCTGCCACCGGGCTTCCCACCCGCACCGAACAGGGGGATCTGGAACTGGCGCTTTATGCAGGGCACGGTGAATTCCCCCGCATCATCCTGGCCCCTGAATCTCTCGACACCGCATTTCACCTGACCCAAAAGGCCTTCAATATGGCGGATAAATACCAGGTGCCGGTCTTTGTTTTGTCTGATCAGTACCTGGTGGATACGTATTATAACACGGCTGCTTTTAACTTGAACGGATTGAAAATAGAACAACAGGTCGTCGAGACCAAGGAAGACTATCAACGCTACCGGCTTACCGAAGACGGTATTTCTCCAAGGGGTATTCCCGGAGGAATTGGCTTGGTCGGCGCTGACAGCGATGAGCACGATGAAGCCGGCCACATTACCGAAGATCTGCAGCTGCGGCCCAAAATGGTGGATAAGCGCCTGAAGAAACTTGAAAAAATAAAAACCGATACAATTCCATCACCCTTGTTTGGACCCCAGGATTACAAAATCCTTGTTCTGAGCTGGGGGTCCACCAACCTTATTGTCAAAGAGGCCCTTGGATCTTTGGCAAGAAAAAATATTGCAGCGTTGACCTTCACCCAGGTTTATCCATTGCCGGATGATCTCTCCAGTCAATTAGAAAGAGCGGATCAAACCATCATTATCGAGAATAATGCCACCTCGCAGCTGGGGAATTTGATTCTTCGGGAAACCGGACATCGTATCGATCAGGCAATCCTGAAATATAACGGCCTGCCCTTCACGGTAGAGGAATTAATTGAAGAAATAGGTAAATGTTTGCCCAGGGAGGAGACCCGATGAATTACGAAACAGATAATATCGATATAGCCTGGTGTCCCGGTTGCGGCAATTACGGAATTCTCAAAGTCCTGAAAGATGCCCTTACGGACCTGAGTATCAACCCCAGGGAGTTGGTACTGGTCTCCGGAATCGGCCAGGCGGCTAAAACCCCGCATTACATCCCGGCTAACTTTTTTAATGGCCTGCACGGACGGGCATTACCGCCTGCCACTGCAATCAAGGCGGTAAATCCCGGACTGAAAGTGATCGTCACCAGCGGTGACGGAGACATGTACGGTGAGGGCGGCAATCACTTTATCCATG
>JAHJJF010000145.1 GCA_018823135.1 Pseudomonadota bacterium | reverse complement strand
AAAGCAAATATTCCTCAACAGATGATATGAAATCCCACACAGTGAGCCAGTATTCACAGAAACAATCATTAATCGTTCTCAATAAATTCTGTAAACATCTTCCGACAATGCTGTGGTTTTCGGCTTTGGCAGTATATCTGCTGCATACCAATAATCAACTTGGGAGTGCAGACTCGGCAGAGATGATAACGGCAAGTTACAACTGGGGATTTGCTCATCCGCCGGGATACCCTCTTTACATGATAAGCAGTAAACTCTTTTCATTAATTAGTCCAGCAACCTCATTAATTTATACGTATAATCTATTTTCAACATGCTGTTTCCTCGCCGCGCTGTTCATTCTGATAAAAGCCTTCAAGATTATCACAATTAATCCGCTGGCAATCTTCATTGGCGCATCGCTTTATGTGTTTTCGCCTGTCAATATAAAATGGCTTACGGTTTCAGAGGTTTTTTCTCTTCATATTCTACTCTGTTCATCCTTGATCTACATAACCTGCCACATAATCAACTCACAAAAAATCACTCCGATAACAAGGCTTTTTGGCTTAATTGCCGGACTGGGTGCATCGAATCATCATACAATCGTTTTGCTGTTCCCCGGCTTCCTGGCGGTTTATTTATATTACTGGCACCAAATCCCCAATTATAAACAACGAATATATGAAATATATTGGTTATTCTTTCTATTTTTAGCGGGTTTATCGTTTTATCTTCACCCCTTGATTTCTTCAATTCTCCACGGGCCTGAATCAAATATATTTCGAATTGAAATCAGGTCACTTAACGACCTGATTAATCTTTTCTTAAGGCGTCTTTACGGCACCTTCAGTTTGACTTCCACAACTGAAAACCACCTCAGCATGTTTTACTGGCCCCAGGCTTTACTGAAATCAAGTTTTCTTTCTCCTTCCGGGCTAACGGTTCTGGCTGCATTCTCTTCGATAATTTTTATTATTATCGGCTACCGGAGGAACAAAAAAACTCTGTTCTTTGCAAGTATGCTCTGGATGATCGGTTGCATTTCATTTTTCTTTCTGGCGAACGCTGAAAATGATTTCTTAATTGAAAATGATATCATGCAGCGCTTCTTCCTCATGCCAAACCTGATTTTCTGTTTCGTATCGGTACTTGGAATCGACAGATTGATTTCTCTGGGGGGAATGAATAAGAAACTTCCAGCCACTCTCTTTCTGACATTTCTTGCTATCGCGATTTTCTCCTATTGTAACCACAATGCCACCACCAGCCGCTACATTCCTCCCATTGACATACATCTTCAACATGCAAAGGATTCGCTGGACAGTTGTGGAAAAAACAGCATAATGATTTCGAATACCGACACGATGACCTTCACAATTGATTATCTCCAAAAAATAACAGGGTATCGCGAGGATGTGCATAATGTAATGTGGGGAATACCAACTGAAGGATATACAAAGTGGACACTTGACAAACTCACCGAACATCTCCCCCGCAATCCTTCCCATATGCAACCTTCCACAGAACCCATTAAAGTTTCTTCACTTGATTTAATGCTGGCCGTTATTGCGTCCGGCCGAGAAATCAACACTTCAAGGAGTTTTGAGGCCCTTTTCTTAGAAGATTCCGAGCAAGCGGCAGAAAGGTTCGATTATAGCTATTCCGGCATCAACCAAAGGTTAATGATACAAGAAACTCTGCCATCACCGGCGCAAATCCTCACGCATAACGCAGAACCCTTATCCCGCTATTTAAAGTGGATCAGCAAAATTACATTGAATAGACTTGAACCCTCGGAAGACCTGGTTATCAGGCATTATCAGCTCTATTTCCAAACAATGCGCAAGTATCAATTCTCATTGGATAAACTCATTCTGCCCCTGGACGTCTTCAAAGAACTTTGTCATATTCTTACAACCGACGGACTTACAGATAAACGCGCATTATTCTACCTGGGGCAGTTCTATTTGAAATATGAATATAATCCGGAGCTGGCAATTTACTACTTGAATGAAGCCCTTGAAGGCTCAACCGGAGATACTGAATTTGAAGAAACCCGCAAAAGCGCCGAACATGCAATCAGAGTACTTCGCCAGAGAATAAAAACCTCCGATTCAGAGCAGATTTCATGATATCAAAAAAGGGATACACCCTTCTCGTTATCCTTGTTTTACTCATATCAACAAGCCTTGCAGCAAGTTCCGCTCTTCTTAAATCCGTTACGGTTGATGAATTCGCCCTGCTTCCTGCAGGTCTTAGGATTATTGAAAATCAGACATTTGATGTTGATTCCGGAGTTCCGCCTCTCCCCAAGGTCCTGATAGCGCTTCCGGCATACTTCAATGGCATACAAACCCCACAGCTTGAAAATGGCACGGAAATACCGTCTGTCTGGGAACTTGGCAAGCAATTCGCTCGTCAGTACCATGCGGATTACCACGCCATTTATCTTCAAGCCCGTTCGATCTCAATTTTTGCTCTCTTTGCAACCTTATTGCTTTCCTCTTTCCTTGCAAAAAACCTCTATGGCAACACAGGCGGAATACTTGCATTGCTTTTCGCAAGTTTCTCGCCAACCCTTCTTGCCCATGGAAGGCTTGCCACAACTGATATCTATTTGACTGCAGCAGTGGTTCTCTCCCTCTTTGTTTTTGATATTTTTCTCCGCAAGCAGAGTCCATTGAACTCCATACTGCTAGGGCTGACAATAGGGCTGGCAATTCTATGCAAATTCACCGGACTGCTCTTAATCCTTTTCCTGCCGATAGCTGGAGTAATAATTTTCTTTATGCAAAAACGAGGAAATTCAATCAATGACCCCGAAATAACAATCTCAAAATCGACTCTTATTTACGGGTTTATTTCATTGGTCACAGTTTTACTCGCAATAAACGCTGGATACATATTTCAACAGACCCTTCGGCCTTTATCATCCTTTTTATTTCAATCGGATCTATTGCAGCTATTGAAGAATCTGACGCCCGGCTGGCTTCCCATGCCGGTTCCCGCCCAGTTTATTCTTGGAATTGATACACAACTTGCTGAAACCAGGCAGGTCATTTACGAAACATATCTGCTGGGGAAGTTCAGTCCCAGAGGTTTTTGGCATTATTACATAATTTGTTTGCTTGTTAAACTCCCCATCCCCTTTCTCTTGTGCATGACACTTGCCACAATCCTGAAACCAAAAATCACCCAGCGGGAAATACCCCTCCCCTGTTGGTTGTCTGGGTTGCCTCTTTTGCATTCTTCTCCCTTGCCGGGCATAAAAACATCGGAATCCGCTATCTGCTCTTTCTCCTTCCGCTTGCGGCGATATGGATCGGTCGGCTTGAATATCTTTTTTCCAGAAAGGTTCCGAAAAAATCTTATGTCCCTTTGTTTCTCAAGACAATTATTACCCTTTGCTGTACCTTTATGCTTGCGACAGCCATCTATATCTGGCCCGATTACCTTCCTTATTTCAACCTGCTTGCAGGCGGGCCTGAAAACGGCCATAAATACCTGTTGGACTCGAATCTTGACTGGGGGCAAGATCTTATTGGACTTAAAACATTCATGAATTCAAATAATATTGAACGTGTTGATCTGGCTTATTCCGGACGAGTTCCGCCGGAAGTATACGGCGTGTCATATGATCATTTGATTCAAGCGACCAGACTTAGATATGCGGTAATAAGCTCAAATCTTTTATGGGGGCGGATGTATTTTATTAACGGCACAGAATATTGGCCGCAGGATAGAAATACCTATATTGCTTTCAGAGAACTAAAACCGCTGAAAGTTATCGGCCATACGCTCTATGTTTATGATATGAAAAATGCAACCAGAGCAGTCCAATGAAAAACTTTCTCAATTCCCTCTGCGGAAACACAAAAATGCAGTGCCTGCCCGGGAAAACCCTCTTGTCAATTCCGTATTTTTTCCTGGCCGCGCTTTTTATCCTCGGTGCTTTTTTCTTTTTAACATGGCCTATTACCGGTCTGGGGGACACAGACCTCTGGTACCACCTGAATGGCGGAAGATACTTATTCAGGCATGGGGAAATCGCCAATACGGGATTCTTTTCATTCGTCGCCGAACAAAGAGAATGGACAAACTATTATTGGCTCTTTCAAGTCATCGTCTATTCCATTCATTCTCTTTTTGATTATCAAGGCCTCATACTCTTCCGTTCCTTTATCTACCTGACAACACTCCTGATGATCACCAGATACTTATGCAAGGACACAAAAAACAATAACCTGTTACTTTATGTAAGTCTTATAGCTGCTCTCTACTTCATCGGACTCATTCCTCGATATTTTTCCGTAGTAAGACCGCACATGTTCTCATACCTGTTCATTGTCCTGTTCATTTACCTCCTGGAACTAAAATCAAGCAAGGCATTATTAGCCCTGCCATTCATTGCGGTTTTCTGGAGCAATATCCATGGCGTCGAATACCCGGTGATGATCTTAATATCAATGTCTTATGTTATTGAAATTCTTTATAACCGATATAAGCAAAAGGCCTCACTGAGCAGTAAAGAACTACGAATCCTGATCCCACTTTTACTTGCAATGTGGGCAGTGCTGGCAACACCTTTTGGAGTTAAATTACTCTCGTCGCCCTTTCTATCTGCGGGATACCAAAAACTCTATATAATGGATATGCACCCAATAGCCTTCAAGGATTTATTCAGTTTCAATGTTTCTTCCAGCTCTCACACTTTCAATACTATTTCAAACACCCTTCTGTTTATCGCAACCCTTGGTTTTATCTCAGGCGCATTGAACAAAAAATTAAGAATCAGCCATATTCTGCTGTTTGCGGGTGGTCTGTATCTCTTAACACGAGGTGTACGGTTTCGTTATGAAGCGGTGTTACTCGCCTTGCCGATTCTCAAGAATCATCCCATTCTTTCTGAAAATTATTTTCAGAAAAAAATTCCGGTATTCTTCCATCTTGTTATCATGACAATGACAATTTTCTTATCAATATTCTTTCTGAAAAGTATTTTCATACAGAAGCCTAAATACCCATTTTCCAGGGCAAACGTTCCCCATGGTGTTGCGGCTTTCCTCAATACAGTTGAAACCGGCGGATCAGTTCTGAATCATCCGGATTATGGCGGATATTTACAATGGCAACTTGACGACCGCTATACGATCTTTATGGATTTTCAATTAATGCTTTTTTCCGATATGGATTTCTTTATTGCAGAGAATTCTTTTACGGATCAAGAAGTTCTCAAAAAAACAATCGACCAGTATCACCCGTCTTTCATTGCCCCGAATATATCTGACAGTAAGTTCAACGAACTCATTAAAAAATTCCCGGATTACATCTTGGTATATTTTGATGATAAATGTGCTCTCTATGTTGACCGTGGGCAGCACCCTGAAATTGCCGAACACCATGCAATGAAAGCCGTCAACCCTTTCACCCTGGAACACTCGAATATCGCTCAACTCCTCCCGCAACAGGCGGAACAGATGCAGCAGGAACTACTGAAAATTTACCCTTTTTATCAAGAAGGACAATTAATCAATCAATTATTGACCCAGCTGTATCGAAAGGCAGGTATTTTGGACAAGGCTCTTGAGCATGCTGAAAAAATAATTACCAACATGCCTGAATCCCCAACCGGATATATTCTCACGGCAGAAATGTTAACGGAAAAAAAACAATACCTGAAAGCAATTCAACTGTACAATAAGGCTCTTGACAATGTTGGAGCCAACGGCAAAATCGACATTTTCAGAAAAATATCCTTATGTTACTATTCTTTGGAGAAACTGGATCTGGCGTATCAAGCCTTTAAAAAAACCATCCGTTTTTTCTCCGCCGATACATCGGCCACGGATTTCTACATGCTTGGGAAATTAGCCGTGGCAAACGGTAATTACCAGGAAGGTGCCATGTTACTGGATTTTGCTTTACTAAAAACTCCACCGGATAAAAAAGATCTCATACGGAAAATCCAGAATCAATTTATACTTGTACAGCAAAAACAACTGTGAGCATCAGCCACCCTTCGCCAGTAGCCAAATCGCCTTGAAAATTTAATGGCGTACTTGAACAAAAAAGAAAAACAGGAGAAATATCGTTGCATGTACATAATGACCGCATCGCAGTTCTTATTCCCTGCTATAACGAAGCAGCAACCATCGCTACAGTAGTTAACGACTTTGCTGCCGCTCTGCCAGATGCTCAAATATTCGTTTTTGACAACAATTCAACCGATTCATCTGCGGATATAGCCAGAAAAGCCGGAGCAACAGTAATTTCCGAATACCGGCAAGGCAAAGGCAACGTTATACGCTCCATGTTCAGATCTCTGGAAGCTGACATTTATGTATTGGTTGACGGTGACAGCACCTATCCTGCCGACCAGGTTCATAATCTCATTGAGCCGATTATTGCCAAACGGGCAAACATGACGGTAGGCGATCGAATCTCCACGACCTATGATTTAATAAATCATCGCCGTTTCCATAGCTTTGGAAACCGTCTGATCAGATGGCTGGTGAATCGTTTGTTCGCCTCAAACTTGAATGACATTATGAGCGGCTATAGAGCCTTTGACCGGCTCTTTGTAAAAAACTTTCCGGTAATGTCGGATGAATTTGAAATTGAAACGGAAATGACAATTCATGCCCTGGAAAAAAAATTCAATATACAGGAAATCCCTATAAACTATAAGGACAGGCCAAAAGGCAGCACTTCAAAGCTGAATACATTTTCGGACGGCTTTAAAATCATAAAGACCATCGCTTTCATTTTTAAAAATCATAAACCGATGATTTTTTTTGGCGGTACGGCAATACTTTTAGCGCTGCTCGGGGTGGTCATCGGGGCTTTTCCCGTATATGAATATATGACTTATTCATATGTATTCAAAGTTCCGTCAGCCATACTGGCGGCCGCGCTTGAGACCATGGCACTATTGAGTCTCACCAGTGGTGTCATACTGGACACCATAGTTCGACAACATAAAGAAACCTATGAACTCCATTTAAGTTCATATTTATCCAGGACGGACATTAACCGATAGACTTGGCAATTATTTTATCGCCGAAATCACGATCCCTCATTGGAATAACCTGCGGAAACCTCAAAAAAACATCTCAATGAATACTCATTGAAGCGCGGATTATGCTGTCATTTAAAAAAACAATTATCCCTTGCATCAAATTAACCCTTACCGCCGGAATATTTTATTATCTGATTTCCAGCGGCAAACTGAATTTAAGCAAGCTGGGCCTGCTGATTGACGCACCGGCAACCCTCAGTCTCCTGCTGGGAATTTTCCTGTTGATAATCATCCCGCTGACGTCCTTACGCTGGCTAATCATCCTGAAGATTTCAGATCTCAATATCTCCTACCTGCGATCACTTACATTGACCTGGATCGGCAATTTCTTTAATATTTCACTGCCCGGCACGGTGAGTGGTGACATCATCAAGGGATTTTATGTGTATCGCCTACACCGCAACAAGGGGAAAACCATGGTTTTCATGTCATTGCTTATAGACAGAATAACCGGATTGATGGGCCTGGTTGTGATGGGCACCGTTGCCATCTTGTTCAACTGGGACCGGCTTTATTCACAAACGCAAATCCAACCGCTGGTCCACTTCATCCTTGTTCTGTTTGTAATCAGCGTCATCTTCTTTGGAATAATTCTTTTACCATATCGCGGTGATAGAGACCGCCTCCATGTCTTTATTTCAAAAATACCCAGGAGTGGTTTTCTGCTGGTTTTTTACCTGACCATGAAAAAACTTGGCGCCAAACCCTTAAAGCTATTGAGTACCGTTGCCATCTCTTTCTTTATCCATTGCTGCATTGTTTTTTTATTTCTTCAAATCACCAAACTAATCGGCGCAGAACCTGTAGATCCTTTCATTCAGATGTTTATCATGCCCTTCGGATTTATTGCCACTGCAATACCCATAGCGCCTGGGGGCATTGGCGTCGGACATGCCGCTTTTGAAACACTTTACAGCATGATGGGAATAAAGGGAGGAGCGGATATTTTCAATCTGTATATCGTCATACAACTCACAAACTATATGTTTGGGGGGATTATCTACTTTTTCTATAAAAATGAATATAACCTGTCGGATGTTGACAAACAGGAACTCACAAAGAATCAGGTTATTTGAAGATTTATATTTAAATAGCAGTGCAAATAGTATGTTTCTTGCTTGGGTCTATTGAACTGATTGCTGACTTGATTAATCTGATCAGTTTGATAATATATTTCATTTCACAACTATTTATGATGAATGTACTTATCCATTCAAATTTTCAATGTTAAAATATAACGTTATTATTCCTCGTCAATATTAAAAATGGATAAATTCGTGGACAATAAAATAAACACTTCTGACAAAATCACCATACTCATCCCAGCATATAATGAAGAATTGAGCATCGGTAAAACCGTTGAAACCATGAAATCACTCTACCCGGATTATGAAATACTTGTGGTTGATGACGGGTCCACCGATTCCACCATGAATGTTGCGATGCAAGCTGGTGCCAATGTCTGGCCGCATCCCTATAATATCGGCAACGGCGCTGCGGTTAAAACCGGGCTCAGGTGTGCCTCAAGTGAATGGATTGTGCTGATTGATGCCGATGGCCAGCACGACCCGAAAGATATTGCCCGACTTGTTGAACATAAGGACAAATATGACATGGTTGTCGGCGCCCGCTCCAGAGAATCGACAACTACTTTTCACAGAAGGTTTGCCAACCGGATTTTCAACTGGCTTGCCACCTATATTACAAAATTCAAAATAGAAGACCTTACTTCAGGCTTTCGCCTGATCCGGAAATCAACTGTTGAACAATATCTCTATCTGCTCCCTAATACCTTCTCTTACCCTACGACCATGACAATGGCTTATCTGCGAAGCGGTCTGACCGTTAAATATGTTCCGATAAAAGCCCGCAAAAGAAAGGGTATAAGTAAAATCAGACTGTTCAGGGACGGGGTTCGATTTTTTCTGATCATTGCCAAAATCGCCACGCTGTTTTCACCTCTGCGAATCTTCCTTCCCATAAGTTTCTTGTTCTTTGCCTCAGGCTCGCTCTATTATCTTTACACCTTTATCGACTCACACCGGTTTTCGAATATGTCGGCGCTGCTGCTCAGCACATCGGTCATAATCTTCATGATGGGACTCATATCCGAACAAATCTCACAGATGCGTTACGACCGGGTTCAATAAATAATTCTTGAACAGTTTTTTTATTTTTTCCGCAAAACTTGACCCGCAAAAAAAAGTCATGTATTATGTACTGAAAAATAGAACATAATACATATACCTATGACTTCATTTTTTTCAGGACTTATAACTTCCAAAATACGCATCCGCATTCTCATGCGTCTTTTCCTTAATCCGCAGCGTCATGCTTATTTACGCGAATTAGCCACCGAATTCAATGTCTCCCCAAGCCAGGTTCGCGAAGAACTCCTTCAACTCAATAACGCCGGTTTTTTGGATAGCGAAAAAAACGGTCGGCAGATTCTTTATAAAGCCAATTCCCTGCATCCACTCTTTGATGAACTGCATTCCATGGTCCACAAGGCAATGGGCATGGACCGCATTCTTGACAGTATAGTTGAACGATTGGGAAAACTGGAAGAAGCGTATCTCATTGATGACTATGCGGAAGGCAAGGATACCGGAATTATTGATCTTGTTCTGGTGGGCGATATCGACCAGGAAAATCTGGTTGACCTGGTCAAAAAAACCGAGCGCTACATTGACCGGAAAATCAGAACATTAACTTTGTCGAATACTGAATGGAACAACATGAAGGTGAAACTTTCAAAACAGCCGTTACTGCGTCTCTGGAGCAAAGAGGCATAAACTTTTTTTATTACCGAGAAAAATCATGAGCGCACAATGGTTTGCCATCCGCACAAAACCCAACAAAGAATTTCTCGCCAAAGAACAGTATGAGAAACAAGGGTTCGAGGTATACCTGCCCATCACCCGCAGAATTGTATCCCATGCCAGAAAAAAGACGGTTAAAAATAAACCGTTTTTCCCGGGTTATCTTTTTCTGTATTTAAAACCCGAAGAACAACGCTGGACAACAATAGCGAGCACTATCGGCAGCCTGGGCCCGGTAAAATTCGGGGAAAACTATCCATCGGTTCCGGAGGCTGTTATCCACAGCCTGCAATCCTTTGAAAATGATCAGGGCCATATCGCTGTTTCTGACGCATTTGAGCCTGGCACCAAAATTCGTGTTTTCAAAGGTGAGCTTGAAGGATTTGACGGAATTTTCCTGGAAAGTCGCGGCGACGACCGGGCGATAATTTT
>JAHJJF010000144.1 GCA_018823135.1 Pseudomonadota bacterium | reverse complement strand
CGGAGCCTGCGGTTGCGGAGTAGCAGATACGGACAGAGATAATGACGGAACCCCAGACTGTATTGACCTCTGCCCGGACGATTCGAATAAGATTGAACCCGGATTGTGCGGTTGTGGCGTAATCGGTGATATGGACAGTGATGGTGATGGCATCTCTGACTGCAACGACCAGTGTCCATCAGATCCGCTGAAGACCGAACCAGGAAGCTGCGGTTGCGGAGTCGCTGATGATAAGGATGGTGACGGGTACTTAGCATGCAGGGACGACTGTGATGACAACAACTCTGATGTCAATCCCGGAGCGGGAGAGATCTGCAACGGTATTGATGATAATTGCGACAAAACTGTCGATGAGGGTTGTCAAATAGATCAATGCTCATCCCTTGATCCATTACATTGTTGGCAAAGGGACGACTGTAAGTGGAACAGAAATCGAGGAAAATGTGAAGAAGTAACCGTAATCAAAGAATGTGAAGATCTTGATCGTTCGACCTGTCGGCAGCGGGATGATTGCCGCTGGGACTATAGAGAAAGAGAATGCGAAGAAAAAGAAAAAATCAAGGAATGTTCCGATCTGTACTGGATGGAATGCTGGAAAAGAGACGACTGCAGTTGGAACAGACGTAGAGATAAGTGTGAAGAAGATGATTGATTAACCATGTAACGCTTGATCATTTTTTCGAGCATGCCATAAGGAGGCGGCCCCTTAATCAGGATTTATCTTTTGAGCGAAGGGGCCGCCGATTAAAAGTTTTCAAGGGTTCCTATTATGGAACATCAACGCAGTAAAATAAAATACACCATTTTATGGATGGTCGCGTTCTTTGTTTGTTGCTGGGTTTCAAGCGCTCAAGGGATGGAACGCTCTGTTATTGTAGGTTTTCACAAAACCCCGGGCGAAAATGAGCAAGCGTTGATTCTCAATCACGGTGGAGGGGTAAAGGGTAACTTCAGGCGAATCGCTGCATTAAGAGCAAAAATTCCGGTTCAGGCAATTGCACAAATAAAAAGAAGCCCCTTGGTGAAGTACGTTGAGGAAGACAGGTTTTATTCAATTGATCAACCAGCAACCGACTGGCTGGCGGAATATGAAAATTCCTGGGGAGTTTATCATATCGGAAGCAAGGCTGCCCACGATAGAGGCATTACAGGCCAGGGGGTTCAGATCGCGGTTCTAGATACCGGTATTGATTACAGGCATGGGGATTTGGAAGCAAACTATGCAGGGGGCTGGGATTTTGTTTTTAATGATGATGATCCCTTTGATGACAGCTGGGACAGCCATGGAACCCATGTGGCCGGGATTATTGCTGCCGTTGCCGATGGGAAAGGAGTCGTCGGGGTAGCTCCGGATGCATCGATTTATGCGGTCAAGGTCCTTAATGGGGGGGGCTCAGGCCTGGTAAGCTGGATCATCGACGGTCTGGATTGGGCGGTTGAAAACAAGATGGATATTGTGAATTTGAGTTTCGGCGGCCCCCACTCCGAAGCGCTCAAAGAAGCATGTGATGCAGCATATGAAGCTGGAGTACTGCTGGTTGCTGCAGCTGGAAACACTTTTGGCGGTGAGCCGGTTTATCCGGCTTCCTATGATTCGGTGATTGCGGTGACCGGTACGGACAGAGATGATCAGCCCGGGTGGTTTAGTCCCTTGGGGCCACAGATAGAACTGGCAGCCCCTGGAGTGGCTGTATCCTCGTCTGCTTCAGGTGGTGGCGAGACCGAGTTAAGTGGCACATCACAGGCGGCACCCCATGTGACCGGCACCGCCGCCCTGATTATGTCGGCCGGCATCAGGGATTTGAATGATGACGGTTTGGCTGACAACAGGGATGTTCGAATCCAGCTTCATTCAAGCGCTTTGGATCTGGGCGAGACAGGTCATGATAACGTTTATGGCCACGGTTTGGTTGATGCGACAGGCGCCCTTGATGACTTGGATGATGAAGTGATTCTTCAGCTGGTAAAAAGGCGACGAAGAGCTGACAGCAGCCAAGGGATCACTCTTCAGCAGGGGCAATACGAGATTATGATTAAAAATAAATCACTGCTGGCCATACATATGAAGGTTATGGAAAACGGCAAAAATCGCGGCGATCTTTCAAAAGTAATTCGGTTTTTCAAACGAAGATCGCAAACAATGACTTTTATGATCGATGCAACAGCTGCAGATCTGAAGGTGATTTTTACACCTGTCGGAGGGCCTGGCTCAACGGCCACGGTTATTGTTGAAAAAGAAATTATCCTGGCGTCTCCATTGAATCTGGAGCAATAGGATATTCATTTGAAGAAAGGAAAAAACAGATGCTAGTTGAACGAAGCGCAAAATTGTATGCCCTGATAATTATCATTTTGATAACGGCATTCAATCCCTGGTTTACGGAACAGTGCCTGGCAAAAAAAATTGAGGATAAGGAGTTCGGAAAGATTGTTGCAAAAGTAAACGGTCAACCCATTTACCAAAGCACCCTGGTCTCAGCAGTAGAAGAGTATAAGAAGAAATATTCCAAATTCGGCATGAAGAACCCCAGGCCGGTATTTATTAAAACACTGCAGAAACAGGCCCTGGACAAAATCATCGAGGACGAAGTTTTGTCTCAGGCGAGCCTTGTTCATCAGGTACCGGACATCAAGGAACAAATTAATGAACAAGTAGTAAAGCTCAAGGCTCAATTAAAAACCAGGGAAAAGTTTGACCAGTATCTGGCTAAAAGGCAATTGGATAATGAGCGACTGGAATTATGGCTCAAACAAAAAATTCAGATAAACTCCTATCTGAAGTCTCAAGGCTTGAGCAGTTCTCAGGTTTCTGAAGAAGAGATTCAATCTTTTTATGAGAAGAGTAAAGAGGGGTTCAGGCGAGAGGAGAGCGTCAAGGTAAGGCATATTCTTGTTCAACTGAATCCTGATGCCGGTCCGGAGGAAACGGCAATCGCTCGCAAGAAGATTGAAAAGGCTCGGGAGAAAATACTATCTGGAAAATCATTCTCAGAAGTTGCAAAAGAGGATTCACAATGTAATTCCGCCTCTGGCGGCGGCGAAATCGACTACATCAATCATGGCTATATGCCGAAAGAATTTGACGAGGTGGCATTCAGCCTCGAAGCAGGGACACTCAGCCAGGTCGTTCGGACCACGTTCGGTTTTCATATTATTGAAGTCCTTGACAAGCAACCCGGTGGAATCCCGTCTTTAGCAGCCATGCGGGATTTTATAAATAAATATCTGGAGCAGCAGGCATTACAGAAGAAATTAGCCGATCATATTGAAAATCTCAAAAAAAATGCGGCTATAGAGATTTTCGAGGGTGCTATCGGTACTTAAACGGAGCTTTTTATCAATAACAGAACACCAGGTTCCTGATCCAGAAAAATTCCGGCGCAATGAAGAAGGAGGAAAAGATGAAGAGACTATTTTTGATTTGCGTAATGATTAGTATGGCTATGGGTTTTCAAGGCAAGGTATTCGGGGAACCGCCACCGGTGAGACAGGAAATAGGATTTCCCGACGGTCCGATCAATAAACTTGTAAAAGACGATTGTATCTTTTGTCATAACCAGAATCCGCCGGATACGATCCCGGCTGATCCCACCTATCTTCCAGATCGGCATCATCTGAAGATAGGCATGATGGTGGGCAACCCGACAGCCGCTCCGAACCCTGATGAAGATCCCAACGGCACCTATGTCTGCCTCTCCTGCCATGATCTTGTCTGGGATGAGGATTCAAGTTCCTATGTGTTTGACCAGAATTTCAGGGGCAATTGTACATTATGTCATGATTTTACGCCTCATCACCGGCTGGATGTCGACGGCCCGGCTCTGCGGGGTAATTGTCAGGCGTGTCACGGTGCAATCGTTGATAATATCGGTGACAGTCATTACATTCCCACCTATGTGCCGTCCCTTGTCACCCCTAAACCGAGCTTTACTTCGGCAGACGAGGATTCCACGGTTGAGGGTTCCTGCACGTTCTGCCATAACAGCGGCACAACCTCCGACAATATAGTTGTAGTCAAGAATATTGAAACTCATCACGGCGGCGGCAACATGTTTTCCCATATTCACTGTGGCTGGTGTCACTTTACCTCCGGCCTATTCGTTATTGATCGGGACCGGCCCGATACGATCAGGCGCTGTGAAAACTGCCACGGCGTTTCATCCCTCCATAACATTCAGGCGGATTCGAACAATGATAATGCGATAACTCCCGGAGAGGAGGACCCGTATTACGGCCATATCGGCGCTCAGGAGGATTGCTGGGGATGTCATGGGTTCACCGCAATGGCAGCCGGCGCACCTTTTTCCGGACCGGTTGTGCCGGTGATATCCGACCTGAGTGATGTGTTGTTTACCGCAGGAGTTGACACGCAGCTAACTCTTACCGGAACTGCATTTACAAACACGATTCAAGGACCCAGCGGCCCTCTGGTTTTGCGTTCGGAGGGAGTGATCGAGGATTCCCTTGGAAATGTCATAACGCTTATAACAACGGCAATTGAGCAAAACACTATTAGGGTTATGATGCCCGCAACCCTGTTGCCGGGCAATTATCTGCTCCGGGCGGTAAAGGGAGATAAAAAGAGCAATGCGATGAATATTTCCGTGCTGCCGGCAGTAGTGATTGCTTCGGCAGCCTGCAATGGCGGTATGGCAACAGTAACCGGTAACGGTTTCAGTCAGTATCTTGAAGCTGCGGGATCAGGAACCGATTTGAACATGGATTTTAATGTGGGCAAGCGTAAGAGGAAGACAACGGTTACCAGAGACTGCAGTGTGCAAACCTGGACTGATACGCAGATTACCGCCGACTGCGGCCGTTGCGGGGATTCG
>JAHJJF010000143.1 GCA_018823135.1 Pseudomonadota bacterium | reverse complement strand
TGGCCAGGTGGTGCATACAAACATCCGCTACATTAAAGAATTTGAATGGTACCTGGTGGTTGAACAACCGGAAAAGGAAACAATAAAACAGATTTTCATAACTCTTATCATTAACCTTGTCATTTGCGTGGCTATTACAATTGTCGTTTTGATTCTTATAAATTTATCTGTCACCGCCTACCAGAACAGAATAGAAACATTGCGCGGCATAGTGCCGATATGTTCATACTGCAAGCAGATAAGAGATGATAAGGGCTATTGGAACAGGGTCGAGGCCTTTGTGGCAAAACATACCGAAGCACAGTTCAGCCATTCCATCTGTCCAACCTGCATGGAGGAGCATTACCCGGAAGAATACAAAGATATCAAAGAGAAAAAATGAAGGATACCGTTTAATCCCTGAAGGCAAACCATCAAGGAGTAGTCCATGCCCCCAAGACCCTATCAACTCTTCACCTGTCATGGTAAAGATACTCTCTTTTAATTCCTCTTATAAATTCCACTCCACCAGACCCAGGACCCAAGAGAACCGACAAAAATGAAGGCACGGAAAGTAATTGTCATAGGCGGTGGGCCGGCAGGGCTGATGGCTGCCGGCCAGGCAGCTGAAGCAGGAGCGGAAACCCTGCTCCTTGAAAAAATGAAAAAAACCGGCATCAAACTCTGTATTACCGGCAAGGGCCGCTGTAACATCACCAATATCGCCGAGATCGCCGACTTCATAGCCCATTTCGGCAAAACCGGCCCATTCCTCCGCCAGGCCTTTGCCCGGTTCTTCAATGCCGATCTCATGGAATTCCTCAATGAACTGGGTCTGGAACTGGTGACCGAGAGAGGCGGCCGGGTTTTTCCTGCAAGCGGCAAAGCCCCGGATGTCCAGAGAGCTCTTCTTGCGTGGAATAAAAAGGCCGGGGTCCAGATCAAACATGCCGCTCCTGTTGAAAAAATACTGACAGTTGATGGCCGCGTCACCGGGGTTATTTGTCAAGGCAAGGAAATCCCCTGTGATGCGGTAATCCTTGCCACCGGCGGCGCATCCTATCCTGCCACCGGTTCCACCGGCGACGGTTACCGTCTTTGCGAATCCCTGGGACATACAGTCATCCCGGTGCGCCAGGCCCTTGTACCCCTGGTAATTTCCGGAGATACAGCAAAAAGCATGGCAGAACTCAATCTTCGTAATATCAATGTCCGGATGCTGGTCAACAACAAGAAAAAAAGGGAGGAATTCGGGGAAATCGTCTTTACTGAGTTCGGACTCACCGGGCCGGCAATTCTCACCCTGAGCGGTGAAGCAGTGGACTCCTTGCGGGCCGGGCATAAAGTCGCCATTTCCATTGACCTTAAACCCGCCCTTGATGAACAAAAACTTGATGCACGTCTGCAGCGCGACATTGCTGCGCGAGCCAAGGAGCAGATCAGCAGCCTGCTGCGTGGGCTGATTCCCCGGGAAATGCTGGCAGCCTGCCTTGATCTTACCGGCATTCCAGCCGATCTCCCGGCCGGCAACCTCTCGGCAAAACAACGCATGCGCCTCAGGAGCTGGCTCAAGGATTTCCGGCTGGAGGTTGTCGG
Source organism: Pseudomonadota bacterium (assembly GCA_018823135.1). NCBI lineage: Bacteria > Pseudomonadati > Pseudomonadota > Pseudomonadota bacterium. The sequence continues at coordinate 8,328 of JAHJJF010000143.1, read as the reverse complement.
CTACAGACCCTTTGCCGAGGCAATTATTACTGCCGGCGGCATAGATACCCGGGAGATTGACCCCAGGACCATGGAATCCAGAAAAATAAAGGGCCTGTTCATTGCAGGAGAATTGCTGGACATTCAGGCTGACACCGGTGGCTACAATCTGCAGGCGGCATTCTCAACCGGCTGGCTTGCAGGACGGAGCGCCGCAGAAATAATTGGCACTGAATGAATGGATTACGAACAAGTGAGCAGAAACAAAAAAATCAGCTTCACATGACAGATAAAACCGGCTAATTTAGCCTAAAACTGCCAGGGAAAGTCGATCCGGCCTGAGACCGTCAACCTGATCAAATGTATTCTGCTGGCTCGTTGTACTTAAAATAAATTTCCGGCCATACGGTGAGAAGAGAAAATGAAAAATCAAGAATACCGAAATCAGGCGCTGAAGCTCTTCCCGTGGGTATGTGCCAAATGCGCCCGGGAATTTTCCGGCAAAAAACTCCCCGAACTCACCGTCCATCACAAGGATCATAATTACAAGAACAATCCCCCGGACGGCAGCAACTGGGAGTTGTTGTGCATCTACTGCCACGACAACGAACATTCCCGCTCCCTGGAGTCCGAATGGCAGAATACTCAAAGGTCGGATACCGAAAAAGGACCGATAGCCACCCACTCGCCTTTTGCAGGGCTCAGTAAACTGTTGCATGGATCTGCCCCGCATAAAAAAAACGATGAAACAGAATAATTTGATCTCACGCAAGATATCCTGTAGCCTTTTTTACAAGTGGGATCTTTGAGATTTATATGATTATCTCCCTGCGCAAGAATGAAAAGACTCTGACATCAGGAATTCTGCACACTAATGCCTACCCCTAACTGGCGCAAACAAAACAAAGAGCTTGAAATCAATGCCGAAGATCTGCATCGCTTCATAAAACCCGGGTCAAGAATTTTTATCGGAACCGGCTGCAGTGAACCAATCAGGCTCACTGAACAGTTGGTGCTGAACAAACGGCTGTTCACAGACTGTGAGCTGGTTCACTTTCTCACCCTATCGGATAACAAGTTTTTTGATGACCTTGAACCCTCTCTCTATCGGCATCAAGCCTTTTTTGTCGGCAATTCCATTCGCCAGGCAGTCAACGAAGGCAAGGCCGACTATATCCCGATCTCTTTGTCCGATATTCCCGAAATGATCACGACCGGCCAGATGCGGATCGATGTGGCCCTCCTGCAGTTAAGCCCCCCTGACAAATTTGGTTTCTGTTCCCTGGGCATAAATGTCGATATCAACCGCACCGTGTTTGAAAACTCCAAGATGGTTATTGCCCAGATTAACCCGAAAATGCCGAGAACCAGCGGCGACTCCTTTGTTCGATTCGATGATATCGCTCATTTTGTCTACGAAGAGACCGACCTTTTGGAATTTATCTACCCGGAGCCTGATGAGACCGCCAGAAGGATCGGTATGCATTGTGCCAGAATCATTGAAAATGGTTCAACCCTGCAGTTCGGCATCGGCGATATTCCCAATGCGGCATTGATGTATTTGAAGGAAAAGCAGGATCTGTCAGTATACAGCGAGGTGATTTCAGACTCGATTATGGATTTGATTGAATCCGGGGTGATTAACTGCCGTAAAAGTTATCACCCGCACATCCTTACTTCTTTTGCCATGGGGAGCCGACAGCTCTATGATTATGTTGATGAAAACCCTTTCATCGAATTCCGCTCCACAGAAACGATTAACAACATTTTCAACATCGCTCAAAACACCAAACAGGTGTCCATTAATGCCGCCCTGTCGGTTTCAATTACCGGACAGGTCAACTCCGACAGTATCGGCGCCGAGATCTTCAGCGGCGTCGGCGGCCAGCTTGATTTCTCCAGAGGCGCGGCTCTTTCAAAGGGTGGCAAGCCGATAATCTGTCTGCCCAGTGTCACCGGCGACGGCAAAAAATCCCGGATTGTGGCAACGCTGGATCCTGCTGCCGGGGTAGTTGTTCCCAGAAGTGAAGTTCATTACGTCATAACCGAATGGGGTATTGCTTTTCTTCATGGAAAATCCATCAGAAACCGGGTTCTTCAGATGATCGGTATCGCCCACCCCAAGTTCAGACAGGAACTCCTGGATAAGGCAAAAGAACTTAATTTCGTCTACAAGGATCAAATCCTTCCTCAGACTCAGGATGGGGTCGTTGTCCTTTATCCGGAAGAATATGAATGGAGCTATACAACACCAGAAGGTGAACACATCTTTTTTCGTCCAGTCAAAACCACTGATGAGCGCATGCTGCAGGAACTGTATTATGAACTGGACCCGGAGGACAGAAGGTTCCGGTTCTTCTCGCCCCAAAGCACTTTCTCCCACAAAGAAACCCAGACAGCGGTCAATGTGGACTATGAATCCATCTTTGCCATGGTCGGCCTCATTGGAGATCAGGAAAACCAGAAAATCGTTTCCATGGGTTCCTACTACCTGAATCATTCCCTCAACGTCGCGGAAATTGCCTTTACCGTGGCAAAAGGCTCCAGGAATCAAGGCCTGACCAGGCATATGCTGAGCAGATTGATTGATATAGCCAAGGAAAAACGAATCAGTGGATTCATGGGTGAAGTATTACAGATGAATGATTCGATGCTTCATGTCTTAAAAACTTCCCCCTATGCCATTCAGTTCGAAGCTATGGACGACACCTTCTCTTTTCATTTCAAATTCACCGACAAAAAGAGTAAACCACCCAGAAAAAAAACCAAAAAATAATGAATGTGATTAGCATGAACTTTCAGCCGGAGCAATTAGGCCGAAAGGGCTTTCTGCTGAGGTGACCCGTGAAAGGCTCGAAATACGAAGCGATCAGGCCCGAGGCAAAATATTCCTTACTGCCGGTGCATACCCTCCCAGAGTCCATTAAAAAAGCCGCGGGCGTTGCTGCCCAGTGAACTGGTGCGATATCCACCTTCCTGCACGACCACAGTGGGAAGGCGCAGCCGGCCGATAAGCAGACCGTTCTGGTAAAAATCCTTTGCCTGGAGATCCCAGGAACCGGTGGGGTCATTCTTGGCCGGGTCATAGCCCAGTGCCAGAACCAGAAAACGGGGGGAAAACAAGCGGATCCGTTTCAGGGCCCGTTCCAGTACCTGCCGGTATCCCGCACCGTCAAGTTTTTCCGGCATTGGATAGTTTTTGTTACATTTATAGCCCGGGCCTTCTCCCTGTTCATCACCGAAACCGACAAAATACGGGTAGGCAAAGCTTGGATGCCCATGGATGGAGACGGTGAACACATCCCCTCGGTCATAAAAAATATCCTGGGTGCCGTTGCCGTGATGATAATCAACATCAAGCACCGCCACCTTGCCGTGGCGGCTGAGAAAATTGGCGGCGATGGCGTTTGAGTTGAAATAGCAGAATCCCCCGAAAACCTTGCGTTCCGCATGATGGCCAGGAGGGCGGACCAGGGCATAGGCAATCCGATACCCCTCAAAGAGCAGACTGGCGCTGGTCAGGGCGCAGTCAACAGCCCCCTTCGCCGCCACATAGGCATTGCGATTGAGAGGGGTAAAGGTGTCAATACAGTAATACCCTGCCCGCACCGGCAGCTCCTTGGGGGGCCGGGTGGCGTTACGGATCGGGAAAACATAAGGGTAGACCGATTTCCCCGGCTCCACATGAGTGCACACCCGCTTGAGATACTCGACAAACTTTGAGTCATGCACCTGTTTGATATAGCTTTCCTGAAAATGACGCGCAGGCTTCTGTTCAAAAAAACCGGTCTGTTCAATGCCTTTCAAGATGGATTTGATCCGGGCTGGAGCCTCGACATATCCCCGTTCATGGACATGGTGGATATCATGTTTGTCATTCACCACAAGGGCAATGCGCTGCTCCAGGGAAAAGATGGTTTTCACCTTTTCGGGTTCGGTTTTGATGTAACGGAACGGCCGGAGGCGGATCGGGTCGTCCTTGAATGACTGGACCACCATGTCGATATACCCTGCGGGACATGCCTTTCCGTACTTTCTGGTCAGAATGGCCCGCACAATATTTCTGGCTGACTCCAGGGTCGGAGGGTTGTTCTCGCCGAGCTGATCGTAAACCAGGTAGGGCGGACAGTCGCCCCCTTTTTCCAGGGGCGTTTCGTAGGCCGTGTTGATGATCGGCACCGCACCATATCGTTCATAAAAGCGCAACCTGGACTTGTTCTGCTTGAGAGTTTACCGATGGAGACAGAGCCTGGGATCATCAGGCAGACACTCCATGAAGATGCCGCAGAATTTGAGGTTTTTCGCCTCATCCCGCACCTTTTCATAAAGGGCGCCGCCGATGCCTCCGGCATTTTTTGTCGGTTGCACCGAAAGAAAATCTAGATAGCTGAAATTGAGATCAGGCGCATAGTCGACCAGGGCAAAACCCTTCACCCGGTTACGATGGCCGTCCGCCACAAAGAGAATGGTGCGGAATTGATACTTGAACGGATTGAGCAGCTTGGAGGGCAGGCTGTCGATTGACTTGCGTGAAAGCCCGGGAAACTGCTTGCCCAGTATTTCCTGAACCTGGGCAATGGCGTCACTGTCGATGGGCAGGGTACTGTCATACACTCGTCGGATGCGGAACATATGATAAATCCTTGCAGTTAACCGCTTTGTCTTCCCCTGTCCGGCGATAACCCGACGGAGGCAACTTCGCAGCGTGTTGTTGCCAATGAAAGCAGGGCCTGGTGCCACTCCCCTTAAATGCGTAACAGGGAGCAATGATTCACCATAGCAGAAAAATTCATGGCCCTTCCTGAAAAAATGGCTATGGCTTTAAAATAATTTAGTTATTAATAACTCTAACAGGTTTTATGCCACGTATAATCGAATAAATTGCGCTGCGTTTTTTCATGAATACTCACCCAACGGCGAGTCGAACAGCCCAGTCCATTGACGTAGCTCCACATGCCGACGCCTATCTACTTTGTCACTTGGGCATAATTGTTTTTGAATAAACAGCGCCCACTGTTATGATTTATTTGTCTTAAAAGCACCTGAATCAGATGCAATGGCTAAAGCACTCAAAAAAAGAGTCTTCAAGTTTGTCGGATCAACAAGCTGAAACGTCTTCAGCAGGCAGTGGGTATGGTCAATGACCACATTGTCGACTGCTCCCGAAATCCTGAGATAAAACGGCTTAACTGAAAATTATATCAAGATACTCTGCGGAATACCCTATGACAGATCCCATTCTCACAAACCCCGAAAAAATCTGGAGTGAACTCCTTTTTGTGTTTCAAGGCACTCTCACCTGGAAACTGGACAATCGCTTCTCCACCCTGCTCAGCGAAATTGAAGTGCAGGATCAGGGAAAAATCCGTGAAATTCTTTGCCGCCATCTGATGATTACCTGGGACAATGGAAATATCGGTAACGCCCCGGAACCCATCAAGGCGGTGAACAATATGCTTGGAGGTCTTTCCCCCGGACAGATGCTTTTCACCTCGGAACCCGACCCGAACCATTTTATATACTGCGCCTGGTGGCCATGGGGCAACGGCAAAAAAATCTCTCTGCGCATCGCGCCCTCAGACATGAAAATCCTCAGCCAAAAGCAGAATAACTTCATTGACCGATTAAAAGAAAAGCTAGGGTTATGAATACTGGGACCTGACAACATAAGGAACCACATGCTTTTCCTGCAAAAATATTCACCCCAGTGGAAAAACCATCAAAAGACTTCCAAATCTTTCCCAATGAAATCAGGGTGTCCCTCTACCTTACAGTAATCATTCCTGGCTTGCCTCATTCACCGGAAAAACCCAGAAACAGAATAATCTAAAAAGTCAGGCACAATCTCGGAACTCACTGGTTTCATGTTCTTTCTTATATAATCGATGCCGAATTCATTGCCGCTCTTTATTGGGTATGGTATGAGTTAAATCCTTACGCAATCAGGTGTTTTTTTCGACCTCAAATCGCTCAAATACAAATATTTTAAAAAAATGACTCCGGACCTCCACTGGCCAAAGATAACCACATGAAAATACTTATAGTTGAGGATGACACGGAATTATGCAAGAGTCTTGAAAACGCCTTGCAAAAGATGGGCCTCTCCCCGCTGACTGCTCCAAACGGACTGGCCGCCCTTGCGATACTCCACAAAGAACAAATTGATTTCGTCATCTCCGACTGGATAATGCCGGAACTTGACGGCATCGAGCTCTGCCGGGCGATCCGCAACCAGGAAGGTCATGATTACATTTATTTCATGCTGCTCACCGTAAAAGGCGAAATCATCGATATCATCAATGCCTTTGCCGCAGGCGTTGATGATTATCTGGCAAAACCTTTTGTTCTCGACGAACTGGAAAGCAGGATCAGGGCAGGGGAAAGAATCCTCAACCACTACAAAAACCTTCAGGAAGAAAACGCAAAACTTGAGCTGCTCATCCGCATTGATCCGCTTTTAGAGATCGGCAACCGCAGGAGCTTTCATGAAGTCATCGAAAAATCCCATGACCGCGCCTGCCGTTACCAACAGTCTTACGGCGCCATAATGTGCGACCTTGATTTCTTCAAATCATACAACGATATCTACGGCCACCAATCAGGTGACCAGATACTCCGTAAAGTCGCCACCTCGATCAAGGATACCAGTCGAACTTCAGATGAGGTTTTTCGTTACGGCGGCGAAGAGATCATCGTTATCCTGCCGGACCAGAATCTTGAAAAAACCCAGATCGTCGCCCAGCGCATCACACAAAGCATTGAAGCGCTTAATATCGAACATAAAGGCGCAGACTCCGGCAAACTCACCGTAAGCTGCGGAGTGGCCGCCTTTGACAAAGAATGCATCGGAGAAAAATGGGTCAGGGTTATTGAACGCGCCGACCAGGCCCTTTACCGGGCAAAATCAGCCGGCCGCAACCAAGTCAGCATCTGATCCCTCCCCGGGCTCGGCCCCGGACCGTCCCCCGTTTTAACCGCCTCCTCGACCCATCCCACGCTTTTTTTCCGCACCAACCCTATCACTCCAGTATCCTAATTCAATTGACACTACGTGACCGTCAGATTACGCTGACCGCCAGCGTTATTTTTTTGTCAGAAAAATCACTCCGGGGTCATCATTTGACTCAGGTCCTGGTGAATGGTAAACATCAAAATCAACACTGGATCGTTTATGAACGCGCTTTTCCCGTCTGAAATGAGCGGAGTCGAGACCGTATTCTGCGAGGTTGAAACAGGGCATTTGAAAAGAGATTGTTGACTTTCCTCAGTAGGTTACACTGGAAACGGTAATGTCGCGGATAAGACTTTCTCTGCCCTTCATAGTAGCTATTGATACTTCAAATTAAGGCAATCGAATCAATCACAGAAGTCAAAAGCGGCCCCCTTATCTGAATTATTCCAACCAGGCCCGCATGAGGTCCTTAATCTTTGTTTGATACTTAACGCCGTGCGCATCTGCTTTCCGGCGAAAGGCGCCTAGCAGACTTTCAGGAATTTTGATGCTGATCAAGCGGCTCCTGTCCTTGGGACTCGCATGCATTGCATGGAAGTCATCCAGAAAGTCAACAATTTGTTCCGCAGACATGTTCCGGCAGGTCTCCAGATACTCGTCCGAAAAGTATTGAATAGCTTTCATTTTTTCAACCTCCCCAACCCGCTTTTCTCACGAGACAATCCGGCCAATATTCGGCAACACAAAACTCTTTTCTAAAAGATACAGTGTGTTATTGAGCAATATTACTCTGCAACCTAAAAAATTACATGTTTTCAGCAAGTTACCCATTCTTTAGCAAATTCTGGTGAGAAATGCGGGTTAATGCTTTAACATCCTCAATGTCCTGTTGTCTCCCTGTCCCCTCTTTTGTCCGAATCAGGTCGTCTATAGACAGTATCCGTATCGAAATCCCTTGAATCTTGATTGTTTCAGCCTTCATCCCGGCAAGATCCCAGATAATCACAAGATCGACCTGCTCAAGGGGATTTTTCAGATTCACAAAATTCCACGCTTTAAGATTTTTGTTCCTTTCATACTCGTCTTTATAGGAAAAAAGATCTTCCGCAGTAATGGGTTGCCGGGGAACAAGGCCTAAATCATTCAAAGCCCTCTCCGCTCTTAACAGATTCGCCTTGGTCCACTTAATAATAAAATCAAAATCAACAGTACCCCGTATAGCTCCATGAAGGGCCACAGCATGACCACCCACGATGGCGTAAGACACCTTATGTTCATTCAGTTTCATGCAGAGTTCAACGAGCTTCATAGTATATACCAGTATATACTATTGCTCAAAAAAAACAACTTGTAATTTGTGTACCCAGAAGCCTACAGACAATGATCAATTGAGATTG
>JAHJJF010000142.1 GCA_018823135.1 Pseudomonadota bacterium | reverse complement strand
TTTCGTCCCATAAAAGATATAATGTCTTTTACCCCGATAACATCAAGACCCTTTTCGGCCATATCATTATTCAATTGTTCCGTTAACTCATAATCAATACCGTTCAGACCCTCACTCATATCTTCAATTGGAAATATCGCTAAGGTTACGGCCAGTGAAGTCGAGGAAAAGTAAAATAGAATAAATAATGTTAAAATATATATATGATGTTTCATATTCATTTAACAAATGCGGATTTTTCTGACGTTACTAACAAAAAACAAGTAGAAAATATTATTGAAATTTTCTACAAATCCTTCTCAACTTCTTTCTGCCTTGCTTCCGGCGGAGGAGCAGGATAAGTCATGAGTAAACGCCTGACGAGAGTTGTTGAGATCTGAAAATGATCACCAGGAGACAGACCAAAAAGACGATTCATGACGGTTTCGCCGCTATAATAACCGCTTGCCTGCCAGAGAATTTTGGCAGCCCGGGCATCAACAAATCGTAGGGTCAAGGCTGCTGAAGGAAAAGTCATCGATCCCCTGCGAACAGTTCCACTGGAATCAACATTACCCATTAAAAAAGCCTGGACATTCAAACGTTGTCCTAAGCGCTTGAGGGTCATCTGGTCAATTGGTTTATTCGCTTCAACTGCCTCCTCAAGGATAACACTGTCAACAAGTCCCTTATCAATAACATCAGCAAGACCTAAGGAAAGAATTTGGGTAATTGCAATATTTCGAATTCGTGAAGCGGCATATTTATCCGAACTATTATTTTCAAAGGGGAGGACTGCGATTCGATTAATAAAGCTTAAATCAATATCGTCGCGAACATATGAATTCATTTGTTCTTTTGGAGCACATCCCATGAATAAAATGAGAATAACAAAATAAATTGGAAAATATAATTTTCTTTTCATTGAGTCCTGACCTCAAAATCAAATTCTGAAATACTAAAAATTAATATTTATTTGCGAGTTGAAATTATAATTATATGAATTAGTTGTGTCGGTATACAGGGCATTAAGTCTCCAGTTTAAATGTTTTGTTATGGCCCAGTTAACATTTGAAAGATAATTCTGTGTGGTTTGCTCTGATTCACTAAGTGTATAGGATAATGTCATTTTTATATCGCGCACCGGAGAATAATCAGCACTTACGATAAAATTATAATAATCTGAATTATCTCCAACTGTTAACGAAGTAATACTTGAATTTACATTCAGTTCGTCGGATATTCTCCATGATGCTGATAGGGCTAATAATTGTTCATCCGCTTCTTGTGAACCATATAAGTATTCTGTTATTCTTACAGTAAAAGATGATGTAATTTCCGGAAAAAGACGGGCTGTGAAATCCAGCTGATTGACTTTATTTCCACTAGTTGAATTTGTAATATTTTCAATGAATTTATTATACCTAAATGTGTAGCTAGCGTCAAGGTCACGGTAGAGAGCCGCCCTTGTGGAAAATAAATAATTATTTGTCGTAGAAACCTTATCGGTACCATTATACCCTTCAACCTGATCAGCCCCTATACTCAAACCAACAGTTTTAATCGGTGAGGACGAAAAGTCAATTCCATAAAAACGTGTTTTCTGCGTTTCTTTTTGTTCGTAATCCTTAGATGATTCACCAAATTGAAAACTTGTATTCATATATTTATTCTTAAACCATCTTATGTTTCCCGACTGGTTAAGAGTTTGGGATTCACCCTGGATGGGATTATTCTGGATTGAATAGAATAATGAATAAACAGCCGAAAAGGCTTTTGATGGATAATAACCGATATTACAATTCGTTGAACCGGTAGTATTTTTTCTTTTATCTGAAAAAGTCCCCTCTGGCCTATCCCAAATATAATTTGCCTGTATTTCAGTGAAATTTACCGTTGATAGCAATAATGAGTGTCGAGTTACAACTTTTACATAATCGGCTGTTATGGCAGGTACAGTTATTTCAAAACGCCTATCCAGGGAATTATAGGGAAGAAATGCAAGAGTACTCCCTTCCTTCGTCCAAAATGAACCATCATTACTATAATATACATCCAAGGAAAAACTTCCGGCATCTGAACCTATGTCTATGTCGGTGTAAAGAAAAATCATATCAACTCTACCAGTGGCATTTTTAAAACCGAAATTCATTTCTTGTCCGGCACTCACTGAAACAACAATCGAATCAACATCGTTATTGATCAGTCCGGGTGTATCGGTAAGGCTACCAATTAAAGGCGTAGCAGGAATGCCTGAAAGGGCCTGGACGATATTTACCGGCAGCGTGACTTGACCACTAGGTGAACCGGGAATTTCCAACGTTGTATAATTTTCCGTATATACTTGTGAATATGATAGTCTCAGCGCATCTGCGAAGAAATTTTTATTCGATTGAATCTTTGCAGAATAGCTATCATTCCGGTTTATGATATTCTCACCGGTTTCTGTAAAGGAATAAGCCAGAGATGCCGTTGCATGCTTTAAATCAATTCCCGATGATGCTCCTCCATGAATTGATTTGCTTGTTGATTGATCTTCACCGTAATTCAAAGTCAAAGTCGGGACGAAAATATTGTTTTGCCATTGACTTCCCCACGAAGTATTCCAGGAAAAAGTACTGGATTCATCTCCTTGAGTATTTCTATTTGTCGATTGATAGGCATCCAAGTGATATCGAAAAATATCATTTTGGACTAAAAAAGTCATATTGGGGGCTATGGTTTCGTCCGTACCTGCTCCTTGACGCCAGTTGCGGTAATAACGAACTCCTTCGGATAAAGTCATTGCCTCGGTAAGCTCATGTTTTAAACTCAATCCCCAATATTGCCTCAATTGTTCCGACGAATTTCCATCCTGATCTTCAGAATAATTATGATATCCGGAAAAATTAATTGGGATTGCGTAAAGAGGACTTACCGGTAAAAAGGTAGAAAAAACAATCAGGGAAAAAAGAACTTTTTGAGCTAGAGATGTAGTAAACTTACGAGTAAAAATCATTGATGCGCAATACCTTTCTGCATTGTCTATTAAAACATCATATATTCCACTCTTAGTTTGACTCGCTCGCATGGACTCGTTCAAATATACTTTTCAGCTTTTTTTGCTGGAAATGATGAAGAGCAACAAACTTCATCATAAAATTATCAGGCAAACAATTATCTTTGATAAATAATCTAAATACTTAGATTATAAACGAAAAAAGGGAGAGATACAAGCATCTCTCCCTTAAATTCATATACTATTCAATATGATTTGGACTAATTAGCTTGTTTGATTTTTGGTTGTTTCCTATCATAAGTTTTTGGTGCATGGCAACCAACAACACATGTTCCGCCAACATTTGATTTTGTAAAATTAATCGGATAAGACCAGGATCCAAAGGGCACTTCATATCTGATATGTTTAGGCTGACTGCTCGCATGAGCATCATGGCATGATGTGCAGGTCCGGCCCTTCTTCATATTGACATGAAAATAGTGCAGATTGTATTTACCATCGCGAAAGTTCGTCAAAGTGGTTGTGAATTTCTTTTTGGCAATATCTTTGTTATGGCATCCAAAACAAAGATCATAATAATCAGGATTGTACTCACTATAAAAATTCATTGGAAAATACCGAGAGAGCAGCTTAGTAAATTGCGAGCCATGAGACTTATGACAGGCAGTACAATCTCCTGTTTGAACAGGACCATGTTTAAACTGACTCTCTGATATTTCGTCACCCAGTTCCACATGACAGGAAAGACATAATTTTTCCATTGAATCCTTGAGCAAAGGCTTATAATTAGAAGAATGAACCCGGTGACAATCGGCACATCTTCCTTCATCTACAGGTTGATGCTTAAATTGTGCAGTTTTTATGTCTTCAAAAACTTTCGGATTCAAACTTTCATGGCATGAATTACAGAGTTGACCGCTTGGTTTTATTAATTGAAAACGAGATTCTGAGCTGTGTGGATCGTGACATTTTCCACAATCATCCTCAACAGGTGCATGGACCTGCTTCATGGTAAACTCTTCTTTTCGGTCTTTATGGCATTGAAAACAAACCTCACCTTTAGCAATTGGAGCTATCAACAAACCCCTGTTAGGTGATGCATGAGGTTTATGACAAGCGATACAGTCTCCAGCACCAACTGGTCCATGACTGTGTCCTTTTGTAAAACTTCTTTTTTCATGACAGTTATAGCACAAACTACTTACCGATTTTCCATCACCACGAAGCTGAAATTGCATTTTCGACTCATGGGGATCATGACAAACTGTACAACCTTCCTGAACAGGTTTATGGACAACTTCCAAATTGAATTCTTCTTTCTTAACCATATGGCAGATTAAACATAAATCTGCACCAAGCCTTTGAAGTTGAAAACGATTTTGTGATCCATGGGGGTTATGGCAGGAAATACAAACCCCAGCGCCAACAGGTCCATGAACTTTTGGTTCCGTAGTTCCAATCTTGGAATGGCATTTTACAATTGTACAATTTGACTTTGCAGGAACATTCCTTTTAAAATCATAGTTCCCTCTTCTGAATTTATGACATTCCTTACAATCCATTTCTGTTGGATTTTCATGAGTATAAAATCGAGTAAAGCCAGTTGGAGGCTTTTGTGCCTGCTTATCTTTATCGACAGGCTGATAGTAAATTTTTAAAGTTACGTTATCATTTCCAGATGTAATCTTTACTGAATTTTCTCCTTTCTTGAGAGAAAGGATTGTCCCAAAGGCTCCGGCTTCAACACTGAGCGAATCCTTGGCGGCTGAGGTCTTTACCCCGGAAACACTGATTTCTTTTACTGTTTCATCACTCACTGTACCAGAGATATTGACTTGTTCTTCAGTAACAAATGAATTATTTGGCGGTGAAACTATCCTTAGGGTCGCAGCATATGCATTTTCTAATCCGAAAAGGGCAATTAGAGTAAATATTATTGTGAGTTGGGCTGCGGCTGACATGAATCGATCAGGCAAATGTATTATCGAATTTTGCTTTCCGCGGATATTCATCTCTCCTCCTTAATGCTTTTATTCGGATTTCATTAAAATTCATTAATACGTTTTTACGATGTAAGAAAAAAAACGTATAATCTGCTATCGTCTGTATTTCATATAATTATGAATGATGATTCATTAATCATTACATTGGAGGGTAAAGCTTGTCAAGAAAAATCAGGCTGCAAGAAATGGACTTACCCATGGTCAACGAGTTATTGTTATTAATAAAATTTTTACATTATTTCAAATCAAGATATAAAAAATATCACCGACAAATTGAGTTACACTTTTTACGGAATAATCACCAAAAGACAAAAAAAAAGGGGCGATCATATGACCGCCCCTTTTTTAAATTATTAGTGATTAAAAATCATATGCCATCTTTACCGGTATGGCACCGGAAACATCCAGTTCCTTTTCCTGCACCTTGAGTGTTTGCAGAGATTAAAGTATAATCCCATCGTAAAAGATCTGCATAAGGACCGCCATGTGCCACATGACAGGAGATACATATTACATAAGCATTAGTAGCTGCGACAGGAGCGCCAGCACCAACTGATCCGACCGGAACTTCAGCATTACCTGCAAATGCATTATGATTATCACCATTTACTGCATTAGACAGTCTCAAATCAGTTGGATGTCTAACCCATGCTCCTGATGAAATTGTATCGGCGTTTTCACCATGAAATGCGCCATGACATTGTGCGCAAAGGGCACTGATTGTATTTGTTGCATTAGTTCTATTTACTGCTGAATATCTGTTGCCGGTAACTACATAAGTTGCGCTTTCTACACCACTGATGCCGGAAAGCATTCTGTATTCAGTGCCTGCTGCGCCGCCATGATGCCAACCGGAGATGGCAGCATTTTGATCGCTTTGGGCATGATTCCCATGGCAACCGGATGAACCAGCACATTGTAACTGGGTGGTCCATGTAGCGCCTGTAGGCATACCGGCAGGAGCTTCACCTGCTTCCCAACCTGGAGGAGTATTGCCTATATCCACATCAGCAAGAAGAGAACCAAGAGCAGGGCTTTGGACATTGTGAAATGCCTTATCTCCAGTAACACTGGCATCATAGAAAAATCCACCAGGCAAATAATTATACGGCGCAGTTCCACCAGTAGATGGTGGTGTAGTTGCAACAACAAGAGGAGCGCCGTTAACATCATCTAGATGATTTGCATCATTACCGGGGCCTGAATGACATCCGGCGCAGTCGTCATTAAGGAGAGCGCCCTGCAGGACGCCGGTAACCTGGCTTCCGTTTTGCGAGTTATGCATGGTATGACAATTTGAGCATACACCAGTAATTGCAGCATAAGCAGAACCGGCATATAATAAAAAAAATCCGGCTGCTGCGATGCTAATAATATTCTTACCGCTTTTCATTGAAATTTCCTCCTGTTTTCTCTTTCTTAAATGGAAGCTTTAATGACCCCAAAACCATAAATTTGTTAAATCAATATTCATTAAGCATAATTAATAATTTTATACCACATTAATATTCCTGTTGTCAATACGTTGTAAGCTCACAGCTCAACTCCTAATGTTTACTGATAAAAAAGGGCTGTTCGTGATAATTAATATTTAATATCAGACAGTTAATAACTGCCTGACAGTACTAAAAATTATGTTTATTTTAAATATGCGCGTCAAAAAAATAACATTTTTTAAGAGTCTGATAATCAATTATATAAAAAGCATCATTACTTTTTGGAGACAATATTGATGCCCTGGTGATTTTCAAGATTGCATCATTAATATCAGCGCTCTTTAACTTGAGTCTTTTCTATAGCTGGTGCATAAGGAGTTTGCAATGTTCTCATGACCGGGGCCAAAGAACTCCCGGTATTAACCCCTACCGATCTACCTGTTGGAAAAGGAATAGTAACAGACGTTATTTCCGGAGTTTGCATAACCGGCGTTCCGGCAGAGGTAACCCGTTCGCCACCTGCAAAAGGCATGGGCAACTGGCTAGACTGTTCCTGGAGTTGATCAAACATTGGCAACCGGGAATCAAGATTAACATCCATTATCTGCACCCGGTGATTAAAATAATCGGCAACAATCACCTGCCCGAGTCGATTGACTGCAACATGTTTTGGATAATTAAACCAACCCTCGCTCCAGCCACGTCCTCCGAATTCAAAAAGGAAACGCCCGGAACGCATACTGAAAACAAGAATGGTATGTCGCATATAATCAACTATATACACAACCCCCCATTTTTCATCCAAAGCCAGATTTTGTGGGCGGCTCATCTTGCCGGAAGTGCCCCCTTTTGAACCAAATGAAAAGAGAAAATTTTCACGTGAATCATATACATAAATCTTACTCCGAAACTCACTCAAGAGAAAAATGTTGCCTTCCCTGCTTATAACAACATCAATAATCTTTACAGGTACCATTTCATCTGGTTCAGCGAGAAAAAGTTGGTTGGAACGGGCTTTTGGGATGAGTTCCGCAGGTAACCCGAAATAATCACCTGACTCCTTGGTTTCATCATTTATTTCCTCTTCCTTTTCAACCTTGCTTTCTTCCGTTAGTTCTTTTTCTTCTGTGGGATTTGCTAAAGTTAATGGATTTTCACCTGCTTCCGCCTTTTGCTTTTTGACAGCCTTATCCATTGGAACCAAACGCCTGAGGAAACGTCCTTCATTATCAAGTACCAGTATTCCGGATGTATGCTGGCCGGATACATAGATATTGCCGCTGCGTGATATGGCAAGATTACTGGGCATAAAATCACGACTTCCGGGAATATTATCGAGAACTATTTCTTTGATTGGGAAAAAGGCGGGATTAAAAACGGAAATCTTTCCAAAGGATTCAGGACCGCTGGATCCCTGGCAAACATAAAGTAGGCCATTATCATCAGTATAAACGCATTGCGGGGTATAAATTGTCCTTCCCCTACCTAATGAAATGTCAGGATAAAATTCAGAATCATAGACAACCAATGGATTAAATGAACCGCCGCGCAATAAATACAATTCATCATTTATATTGTCTGCATAAACAAACATCGGGAAGGTTATGTCGGTCCCACTGTCATCAACATTGATAACTTTGAGCGTCGATATGGGTTTTGGGCCTTTTTCATCTTCCTGAGCATACAGATGAGGGGGACATAGCATAACAAAAAGAAACACGACCAAGAAGGCAATGGAGTCTCGTTTGTCTCGCGGGTATGATTTTTTATTACAACTCAATAACATGGGATAAAAATAATCTTCGCCTTAGAAACAAAATCTCATAAAAATGGATTCTATTAAAAAAAAATAAACATTATCTATTATAAAAATTCACTGGCGGAACAATTGAAAAAAGTGATTTTTACAGCATTCTTGGTAAAATTTATTTTATATAAAATTTCGATACTTTTTCACTAATCACCACAAGAGTTTACAATTAAAAAAATTTATCAGAGCAGAACCACAACATTTCAAACTACCAACTTATTTATTTTGCTTAATATCTTTGCCAAATCCTTCCTCTTTTTGTTTGGCATGGCAGACAATGCATACCTGTTCGCCAACTAATTCACCAATCAACATGAACTGATACCTGGTTCCATGGGGATTGTGACAGCTTGTACACGAAAATTTATGGCCACTCCGCCTCGGGTCTTTCTCCCCTTTTATCGGATGTTTATCAACAGGATGACCCTTTTCCATTTCCGCATATTGGGGATGGCAACTTACGCAAAGATCGCCGATTTCACTTCGTAATTGATACCGGTAATTGGTAGCATGAGGGTCATGACAGGCAACGCACCCCATACTTCCCAATATGCCATGAACAAAAATCGGACTGTCTTCCTGAACTAGAGGCAGTTTGTCTCTATGACATGCGACACAAAGGGCCTTTTCACCCTCGGCCCAGAGTTGATACCTGTACTTGTCTCCATGGGGGTTATGACATACCGAGCAGTCACCTGTGCCAACAGGTCCATGTACGTGTGACATGTCCTTCCATCTTCGCTGATTCATATGACATGAATAGCAAAGGTCATCTATTTTCCCAAGGGGTATTTCTATTTTATCAACTGCCGGGTCTGACTGATGACATGTTCGACAAAATAAGCTTGTAACCGGGCCATGCCGCCAGGTTGAAAGCTCCGCAAGAGAGCGATGACAGGAAAAGCAGACTGGTGAAAACGGTCCATAACGGGGTTTTTCTATTTTTGCATCTTTTGGCAATTTTTCATCATGGCAGATATTACATTCAGGGGGATTGATTTCCGTTCGGTGAAACAGATACACCGATGGGGCATTAAGATTAACATTTAGGAGTGAACGAAGAGGTTTGTAATTGAAATGTACCTTTACATCACCTGGATCAATTTCATATATGTTTTTACCAGGTTCCATCGGTAATCGATAATGTATATAATTTATGCCGTTCTTTTCCCAGACTCCCGATGTCTCAATCTGCTGATTTTTTTTACCCTCAACATATATTTTTTTGACATCAGAAGGATCAGTGATCTTAAGAACCATGTCAGTATAATTTCGCCGAGCATAGATTGTAGATTTGTCCGGGGGAGTAAGGATTATTATGTCACCGGCAAGGGCATCATGAGGAGACAGAATAGGTACAAGGACCAAGGCGAACAGTAGCCCACTCAGAAAACTTTTGAACTGACTTTTATCAGAAATGGCGGACATCCGATTTTCTCCTGTTTTGAGCCGAACCCGAATGTTTTGAATGTCGCTTCAATTTTTTTATTAACTAAAGCGGAAATTACACATTTGTTTAACAAATATTATCAATAATTATAATAGATATTTTCCTTCACGAGATACTGTTGCTTACTTTAGAGGGTAATTTCACCACATACCAATGCCTATGAAAATATCATAGGCATTGGTATGTGGGTGTGAAAGCTATGTGATATTTTTCAAATTACGGTGATGTTTTTAATCTATTTCATTCGTTCTTTCTGCTCCAAAAGTTCATAGGCCTTTCGGTATTCTTTTAAGGCCTCTTCTGTCTTCCCTGTTTTTTCATAAAAAGTACCCAGGACATAATGAAGTTCAGGATCTCTTGATTTTCTCATCATAATTGACTGCAAATCCGCAATCGCCCCGTCAACATCGCCATCCTTGGCTGTTATTTTCGCCATGCAAATCTGGCCTTTCAAAGAGTCTCTGTCCAACTCAAGACCTTTATCCAGATACTTAACAGCCTCATCCAGATTGCCATTGTCAAAATAAAGACACCCAAGTTGAATATAGGCTTCACTGCCGACATTTGGATTAACTTTGATTGCTTCAAGAAACTCCCTGACTGCAGCATCTGCCATGCCTCTTTTCAACAAAACCTGAGCCATACTCATATGCCTGTTTGCAGTTTTTTCTTCTTCGGATTTCACAACAACTTCCGGATGTAAATCCAGTTCAACCTGCTCACGGGTCTTTTTATCGAGCATAATTTCAATTTCACCCTTCAGTCTTTCTATAATATCATGACTGAAGCCCATTCCGGCTTTAACTTTACCGTCTTTATCAATCAATAAAATTGCCGGTATGACAAAAATACCTAGATCACCGTACACTTTCTGGTCGGAATCAAAATAAAAGGGAATAGAACCGCCGGATTCCTTGTGTACTTCTTCAATAATTTCAGACAGGTCGCCAATGGCATTAACCGCTACCACGGGAATCTGATTTTCTTCACAAAAAGGCAGGATCTCCTGCATATGCTTAAGGGCCTCGATTGATCGTTTCTTTTTTGTCTGGACATCAGCGCCCCAAAAGACCGCAACATATGGTTTCCCTTTAAAGGTTTCAAAATCAAAGGGTTGCTGTGTTTTATAGTCATTGACAATGACCTGAGGCATGGTGTCATCTATGGCAATGGAACGGAACGGAAAGGAATCGGCGTCACTGCTTCCGCCGGAAACAAATAAGGTCACCATCACAACCGTAACAATGAGATTCAACTTGATTTTGTATAACAATGTGATCCTCCCTTTTTTCTTTATAATTACATTGAATGTAACATTATAAATGACTTATTATATAAATCCAACTTATTTTCCCTGAAATGTGATGACCTCGTAAAAAGTCGAATGCTGAATTATCGCCTCCAGTAATTTCAATACGTTATAAGAGGAATACACATCCGCAACGTGCTTTTTAGTGTGCGGACAAAAAAAAATCATCAAAGTTCGTTAAAGCTTATAAAAAATAACATTATTTTTATCAAAAATAATTATATTTCTCTAACTAATATAAAAACCTTCGGCATTAATCAGGAAGAATAATCTTGATTTAACTTTCATGATCATTTTTTTGTCTTTTGCTAAAAAAAGTAACAGATAAATGCAATTGCCTTTCTTGAAGAATTTAATTCAGGACAACCCTGGAACTTTATTTGACATATTGTGCTTTTTATAATAATTTCATTCAATTATATCGGGTTAAATCATCAATATGAACAATTTACATCTTATAGAAAAAATAAAACTGTTTTTAGAAGAGGATATCGGTCCGGGAGATATAACTTCTGAAGCCCTGTTTCAAAATGGGTGGCCGGCCAAAGCCTTATTCATTGCAAAGAGCGATTTTACAATAGCCGGGCTGGAAATTGCCGAGCTTGTATTTGAAACCCAGAATCACGAAATACATTGTGACATCCTGCTTCCTGACGGGTCAAAAGCCCTTCCAGGGGACAAACTCCTAAAAATATCAGGCCCGGCTCAAGACCTGCTCAAAGCGGAAAGAGTTGCCTTAAATATTTGTCAACGACTCTGCGGAATAGCCAGCTTGACCGCAGCCTTCGTCGAAAAAACAAAGGGGTTGCCGGTTCGCATCGTTGATACCAGAAAGACCAACCCCGGTCTCCGTACTTTTGAAAAATATGCCGTCCGCGTTGGCGGTGGGTACAATCATCGCTTCAACCTTGCTGATGCCGTACTGATCAAGGAAAATCACATCAAGGCCTGCGGCTCCATTCATGAAGCCATAACAAAAACCAGGAAATACGCCCCTCATACCATGAAAATTGAAGTTGAAGCCGAGCGCCTGGATCAGGTTGAGGAATGCCTTGCTGCCGGGGCGGATATTATCATGCTTGATAATATGTCCCTTGCGGAAATGCGAAAAGCAGTTGAGCTTGTTCAAGGAAAGGCTCTGATTGAGGCATCTGGCGGCGTAACCCTGGATAATGTCAGGGACATCGCCGAAACCGGGGTTGACATAATATCCATCGGCGCCCTGACTCATTCAGCCCCGGCAAGCGACATCAGCATGCTGATCGTCGATTAACCACGCCAAGGTTTAAAATAATCCGTCACCTATCTCTCACAACAATGCCGACAAACAGCCATCCCCTCTCTTCCAATACCCAGTATAAAATCTTTGCCTTTTTCCTGGTTATAGTTGTCGGTTTTTTCATATATTCAAATACCTATAATGTACCATTCTATTTTGATGATCTCCCGAATATCACTGAAAACACAAGCATTCGCATAAATAACCTTGGAGTGCAGGAAATAACTGAAGCAATTGGCAACTCACCCTGCAAAAACAGGCCTGTGGCAAATCTTTCTTTTGCTCTGAATTACTTCTTCCACCAGTACAACCTCCCCGGCTATCATTTTATTAATATCATTATCCATATCCTCACAGCCTTTTTCTTCTTTCTGTTTCTGCAAATCACCCTTAACCAGGTCCCAATGAAAATTCCTTCCGGTACCAATATAATTGCTCTGCTGGCGACATTATTATGGCTTGCCCATCCTGTTCAGACCCAGACAGTTACATACGTGGTTCAAAGGATGACCGGGCTTGCCGCCCTGTTTTATATTCTTTCATGTTATTGTTATGCCCAGGCCAGAATGGAACAGAATAAAGCTGCCGGCACACATCCCAAGTGGTTTTTGGCGGCTATTTTTTCAGGGCTGCTGTCACTCGGATCAAAAGAAATTTCAATAACGTTGCCTTTTTTTATCTTTCTCTACGAATTTTATTTTTTTCAGGATCTCAAGGGCTCCTGGCTCAAAAAACAAATACCCTTTATAGCCGGCATCTGCCTGCTGCTCTTTCTCCTGGTGTTTTTTTTCGCTGGCGGCAATCCCTTACAATCAATCCAGAATAGTTTTGCCTACCGGGATTTCAACCTCACTGAAAGGCTGCTGACCGAATTCAGGGTTGTCATCTTTTACATTTCACTCCTGTTGTATCCAAACCCTTCACGACTCACACTGGAACATGATTTTGCCCTCTCATCCTCCCTTCTGAGCCCGCCAACCACCATCCTGGCCATTGTTGCGGTTTTGCTGCTGTTAATCTTTGCTTTTATGATTTCCAAAAAAAATAGATTGCTGGGATTTTCCCTGCTGTGGTTTTTCGGCAATC
Organism: Pseudomonadota bacterium; assembly: GCA_018823135.1. Taxonomy (NCBI): domain Bacteria; kingdom Pseudomonadati; phylum Pseudomonadota; species Pseudomonadota bacterium. The sequence continues at coordinate 5,153 of JAHJJF010000142.1, read as the reverse complement.
TTGCCCTGGAATCATCGGTTATCGGCATCGAAATCATTTTTGAGCACCGGCTCTATCTCCCCTCAATGTTTTTCATAGTCATATTCACCGTGCTGCTCTTCCGCACCATACAATCGTCGAAAATTGTGTTGAGCGTCACCATATTTATCCTGATTGTCTCCTGTTTCTGGACATTTCAACGCAATGCTGCCTGGAGTGAACCTGTCAGATTTTATAATGACATGATCCAGAAAAATCCAAATAAAGCCCGCCCCCACTTTAACCTCGGCCTCCTTCATATCAGTACAGAAAATTATGCCGAAGCGGTTCATGAAATTAATCTGGCACTGGTACTGGAACCACGCCTGCTTCCCGCCCATGAACATCTTGCATATGCTTATGAAAAAGCAGATCAATTCCCCCTGGCAGTCAAGCACCTTATAATTATCCTTGATATGCTTCCAGACGATATCAAGGCCAATAAATCCATAGGAGTGCTTTATGGGAAACTCGGCAACCTTGAGCTTGCTCAAACCCATCTTGCAAGGGCGTTGACCCTTTCGCCTGAAGACCCGCAGCTCCTTGTCAACCTTGGCACGGCAAAACACCGACAAGGCAATCTTGAAGAAGCGTTTACTCTTTATAATAAAGCGCTGGAAATTCAACCGGAGAATGCCCAGGCCCATAATAATCTCGGCCTGATTTTCCTTTCCCGGGGAGAGCTTCCCAATGCCGAGGATTTTTTCAGAAAAGCACTGACCATCGACCCCAATCATGCACAGGCAAAACAGAACCTCATGCACGTCCTGCAACAAAAGGAAAAAATCTCTCAATGAAACCTGCTGGTTGTTTTATGACAAAAAATGGGAAAATCCATGTCAGGAGAACCCTCGACAGGAAGCGTAATCAAAAATGAATTTCTCTCGAACTTTACGCACCGAGCTGCTCATCCTTCTGGGCATATCTCTGCTGGTGCTCTTTTTATACTCTCCGGCACTCAATGGGCCTTTTGTGCTGGATGACGATAGCCAGATTGTCTCAAATCCCTATATCCGGATCACCGGAATCAGCTTCGAAAACCTCACAAAGGCCGTCCTCAAAAGCCCCCTGCCAAAGAGACCGGTTGCAAATATTTCATTTGCCCTGGACTATTATTTTCATCAATACAGAACCTTTGGCTATCATCTGTTTAATGTCATGATTCACCTTGCCACGGGTTTTGTACTCTATTTGCTTTTCAAAATAACCCTGCAGCGTGCATCAAAATCCGAAGAATCAGACCGGCAGTTCTTTATGCCGCTCATTGCTGTTGCCCTCTGGCTCATACATCCACTCCAGACCCAGTCCGCCACCTATATCGTCCAGCGGATGAACAGCCTGGGCGCCCTGTTCTTTATCACATCGCTGCTGTTCTATATTCATGCGCGTCTTGCCCCGCAAAATCGCCGGAGAATAATCCTGTTATCATTAAGCCTGATCAGCGCCCTTCTTGCCTTTGGATCAAAAGAAAATACCGCTATGCTGCCGGTGTTCATCTTTCTCTATGAGTGGTTTTTTTTCCAGGATGCGGATAAAAAATTCCTGGTAAGCAGACAAGGTGTGCTGGCCGTCATTGCTCTTCTTATCTTTTACGCCCTGGCCTTCTATATGACTCTGGGTATACATCCAGTTGATGCGGTTCTTGCAGGATACGGCCGTCGTGATTTCACTCTCCCGGAAAGAATGATGACCCAGGGACGGGTGTTTTTTTACTATCTGAGTCTGTTTGTGCTTCCCATGCCGGGCCGGATGAATCTTGATCATGATTTTGTTCTGTCCACATCATTAATGATTCCACCGACCACCATCCTTGCCCTTGCAGGCATTGTCTTCTTATTGATTTATGGGATTTTCGCGGCACAGAAAAACCGCCTTTTTTCGTTCACCATTTTCTGGTTGTTCGGCAATCTTTTAATAGAGTCCACGGTTATCGGTCTTGAGATAATCTTTGAACACCGGATGTATTTACCATCGATGTTTCTTTGCCTTCTGGTTGTTGTTGCTGCGCACAGAATTATTTCTTCAGGAAAAGTTTTCTACGCTGCCGCGATTATCCTGGGCATGATTTTTTCCTTCTGGAGCTATCAACGAAACACGGTGTGGGCCGATGAAATTTCTCTCTGGCAGGATTGTGCAAAAAAATCCCCATTAAAAGCCCGACCCAATCTCAACCTTGGCAACGCCTACAGCAAAAAAGCTGATTTTGAAAAGGCCCTGGTGTATTTCCGCAAGGCCCTGGAAATTGATCCGGAAGATTACAAGGCGCACAACAACATTGGAAGCACCTATGCATTAGATCAAAACTATGAGATGGCGCTGGAGCATTTCAATGAGGCAAAGAAAATCAAACCCGATAACATGACCACCCTTGCCAATATTGCGATGATTCAGGAAAATCAAGGACACCTCAAAGAAGCTATTTATTCGTATAAAGAAGCTATCAAGGCTGATCCGGACTTTACTCCGGCCTATCTTCGTCTGGCATTCATCTTCGAAAAAATGGGCAATCCCGACAGAGCCCAATTCTATTATCAAGGGGCGCTGGAAATTGATCAGAGTCTGGAAATTGCCAGCAACAACCTGGGAATTATCCTTGGGTCACAAGGCAAACTCGATGAGGCCATTGAGATGTTCAAACTATCCCTGCGCGCCAATCCAGACTTTATTGAGGCAAAAAACAATCTGATAAAAGCCCGAAGCATGAAAATCAAGCCCTCAGGCAACTGACATGATCCAAACTGCACCTGATATAATGAACCCTTTTTTGAACAAGTATCGGTTGCCCCTTGTTCTGCTGATTTTTTCAGTGACAGGCCTTGCAATCTATTCAAATTCCTTCAATGTTCCCTACCAGTTTGATGACATGACAAATATCCTGGACAGCAGCGCAATCCAGGTGCAGAACCCCGGACTTCTTGAAATCATCAATGCCGGCAAACACGGTTTCTTAAAAAATCGACCCATCGCAAATATCAGCCTTGCATTGAATTATTATTTCAGCGGCAATGCCCTGCCTGGCTATCATCTGGTGAATATTCTCATCCATATTCTTGCCGCAACCTTTCTCTTTCAATTCCTGCATCTCACCCTCAATCTGCAATATAAAAATTCAGCTGATTTTCGAATATCAGCCATTGCCTTCCTGGCGGCACTCATCTGGCTGGTGCATCCGGTTCATACCCAATCCGTGACCTACATAGTGCAGAGAATGAACTCCATGGCTTCGATGTTTTTCATCCTGGCAATGCTTTCCTACGTCAATTTCAGATCCATTGCCGACAAGGGTATGAAAATATTCTGGCTCTGCCTCTGTCTGCTCTCAGCGCTCTTTGCCCTTGGCACTAAAGAGATTGCCATAACCCTGCCGGTTTTTCTGTTTGTATACGAATGGTATTTTTTTCAAGATCTTGACGCAAAATGGCTCAAAAAAAAGAGTCTGCCGATTTGTACAATTATCATTTTGTTAATCGCTATCAGCTTTATCTACATGGGCGCCGATCCATTTCGAGCCTTGCTTGATGGCTATAAAGTCCGCGATTTCACCCTTGTGGAACGGGTATTAACCCAGCCGCGGGTAATCATTTTCTATATCAGCCAGCTGCTTCTGCCCCACCCTTCGCGCCTCAACCTCGATCATCATTTCATTTTCTCCCAGGGTTGGCTCAACCCTTCGGCAACCTTGTATGCCTTTGCCGGAATTCTGGGTATGATCATTCTGGCGATTCATGCCGCCAGAAAGGACCGGTTTCTGTCCTTCGGGATTTTCTGGTTCCTGGGCAACCTGGTTATTGAATCATCGATTATCCCGCTGGAAATCATCTATGAACACCGCAGCTATCTGCCGTCAATGATGCTTATCCCGGTGGCGGTGATAATCGTCTACCGGGCCACCGGCTGGGATCTCAAAAAAATCCTGGTGTCGGGATTGTTTGCCGCAGTGATGTTTTCCTTGTGGACGTATCAACGGAATATAACATGGCAGACGCCTCTTGCCCTGTGGAGCGATTGCGCGCAGAAATCCCCTTTGAAGGCGAGATCACATAATAATCTGGGGAAAACCCTGGCAGATAAAGGAGAACATCTAAAGGCGCTTGAACATTTTTCAACAGCAATCAAACAGAGTGCGAAACCCGAATCTCAACAATTTTACAATAAGGCGGTGAGCCTTGAGTTTCTGGGGAGAATCGACGAATCAATCGACTATTACAATAAAGCCCTGACCCTGGCCCCGAACTATCTGGCAGCGCATAATAATCTCGGAATCGCCTATGCACGCCTGAACAACCTTGAACTTGCAGCATATCACTTCAAAGAGGCGTTACGGATAAATCCCAACGATAGTCCCGCCCGCCAGAACCTTGCCCGCTGTAACCTCATCATCCACCAGCAACAATTGAAAAAATAGTCTCTCCTGACTACTTTGTAAAATATGTCACTATGCTATCCACAAGATCGGGGATGGTGAAATTTTCCGGTTGGATATCAACGGTGAGACCGTTTTTCCGGATTGTTTTTGCGGTGATCGGACCGATGGCGGCAATCTTGACCCCGGCCAGAAGTTTTTGGATTTCCTCCTGGGTCTCGAGTCCGAGCATGGCAAGGAAATTGGTGACCGTGGAAGAGCTGGTAAAGGTCACAACATCAATATTTCCTTCCTCTATTTCACGCTTCAGCGATGCATCGTCCAATTGCGGCATGATGTTCTGATACACCGGAACAACCGTGACCTCAGCGTTGGCTGCCCGCAGTTTCTCCGGAAGTATTTCGTGAGCCTTTAAAGCGCGGGGCAGCAATATTTTTGCGCCGTTCACCCCTTTTTTAATCAGGCTGTCAGCTAAGCCTTCGCCGGTGAATTCCTCAGGAAGCAGGTCAGCCCGGATTCCATACTCAAGAAGACAGTCGGCGGTGGCTTTGCCGACCACGCCAATGCTTGGGCCCTTAAGATCACGGACATCCATGCCTTGAGCAAAAACACGCCTCAAGAAATACCTTACCGCATTAATGCTGGTAAATAACAGCCATTGATAACTGGCAATGCGGACCAGTTCACGATCCAGATCGTCCCAGGAATCAGGATCGGCAAGTGCTATTGTCGCCCTTTCAATACAATCCGCCCCTTGTTCTTCAAGAAGGGT
>JAHJJF010000141.1 GCA_018823135.1 Pseudomonadota bacterium | reverse complement strand
GCACTCTTCAGACTGATTGGTTTTGAATAGAATAATACCGAACATAAAAGGAATCCAGGCATGACTTTGGTTCCTTTATATTTTTGTGAGACAAAGAGTGCGGAATTTTGATTGTAATTCGGTTAAAAAATGGTGAATTATACCATATGGAATTATTTTTCGAGGCCTGCCTGCTTGACCCTCATATTATATTCTGCTAATATGTTTTTTCCAGCGTTTCTCGATGGTTACTCAATATTAATGACAGGGGATGGTTTGCCAGTTTTCTTCCTCGTGAGGTGCTTTATGAACATAATACAACATATTGTTGCAGGGTTATTTGTTTTATTATTGTGCAGTTGCGCGGCAACGCAGGGAGATAATGCCGGCGGCCATGCCGTGGTCTATGAAGATCCTTCCGCCAGAGGTGAAGTGAGCGGTATCGGCATTGACAGTAATGACATTGTGGCGATGACCGGAACAATGGTCAGCAGTATGCTGCAGAATCCCTTGCTCATGGGCAGAAAACCTGCACCCAGGATCATTATTGACGCCGAACATTTCAAGAACGAAAGTTCCACGAGAATCAACAAGAATATGATAACCGACCGGCTGCGTATCGAGCTTAACAGGGCGGCCAATGGCAGGATTCTTTTTCTCTCCCGCGAATACAGCGATGTAGTTGACAAGGAAAGAACAGATAAAAGGGAAGGCAATCTCACCAAGGGATCCATGGGGATGGCCAAAGCCCAGGCCGGCGCTGATTTCAGGCTTGTGGGGCGTATTTCCTCAAAAGACGCGCTCCGGCATAAAACCGGGCAGACCAGCCGTTTCCATCAGATTACCTTTGAAATGATTGATCTGGAAACCAGTGCGGTTATCTGGGGTGACCAGTTTGAATTCAAGAAGACTGGGCAGGATGATGTTGTATACCGCTAGTGTCAGTCCAGAAATGGTCTTTTGTATCCGATCTCTGTGTCATGCGAAAAAAATAATGCTCGAAATATCATTTATATGTCTGTGCTTATTTTTTTCGAATTCCTTGATCTCGAATAAAAATCCTCATTTCTGAACAGACACTAAAAAATCAAAGTGGACTATCTTTTATGAAACTATCAGCACATATTTTTCTTATCCTGGCTTTGGTTGTTTTATCTGGTTGCAAGAAAGAAGTCCGGGATACAAGTCATGACCCGGTGCCGCCCCCCAAACCGGTGAGCGCCCTTGAGCAGAATCTCCTTGAGCTCTATGAGGCGGAGACGGTTGCCGACTCCGGGCAACCTTCCTACACGCAATCCAAAAAGACGGTGGTCAATGATACCGACACCATCCCGGATTTTGCCAAGGCCTTCGATGACGACGACCTGGCGGTGGTCATCGGCATTGAATTTTACCAGACCCTGCCGCCGGTGGAATTTTCCGCCAACGATGCGGATCTTGTCCGGCAGTATCTGGCCAAAATGGGGTTTGCCGAAAGAAATATCCGCTATCTGGCAAATGAAAAGGCCACTGATTCGGCAATCCGCGTCTCCATTGAAAAATGGCTTGCCAACAACGTAAAACCAACAAGCCGGGTATTCTTCTTTTACTCGGGGCACGGGTCGCCTGAACCGACAACCGGCAACGCCTATCTGGTGCCATACGACGGCGATCCCAATTATCTGGCGGATACCAGCTATTCACTCACAAAACTATACGACAACCTTGGGAGGCTTCCGGCATCCGAGGTCATTGTGGTGATTGATGCATGTTTTTCAGGGATCGGCGGCCGTTCGGTTCTTGCCAAAGGAGTGCGGGCAATAACCATCAGAAAAAAGGAGCCCAAGGTCTCGGCCAATATGGTGATTCTGGCTGCGGCTCAGGACAAGGAGATTGCCACATCGTATCCTGAAAAGCAGCACGGACTTTTCACCTATCATTTCCTTAAGGCTTTGAAAGATGGGAAAAAGACAATTCCCGAAGTATATGAGTACCTCAAACCCCTGGTTGAAGATGAGGCAAGACGCCAGAACAAATCCCAGACACCACGTCTTTCACCGACGCCGGAGGAGACCGCCGGCCGTTTCACACTAGTCAGATAATCAAAACGCTAACTTGGCTACAATCTCAAAGAAGGAGAAAGTTCATGCGGGGAATAGTTTTATTATGTTGCGGACTGATGTTTCTTGCCACCGCTTGCGCCAGAACCATTTATCAGCCGGAGCAGATGTCCGGCTATGTTCAAGACGAGGAGCGGACGGTAACATCTTCGGACCGCGACCTTACCATTAATTACGATGGTGGCGATCTGGTTGCCGTTTCCCTTGACGACCGAACCCTTGACCAGCCCCAGAAAAGGCGGCTTAAGCAGTTCAAGCAGTGCTGGACCGTTGTGCACGGGCCGCAGAACCCCAATCCCATCGAGGCGATTTTTGGAATCGTCGAACTGCCCTTTGCGATTCTTGAGGTATTGCTCGGCGGCGGGCCATCACCCGGATGCAGAAATACCCGAACCGAATGGGCGGATTGGGAAAATTATGGTCCGGCAACCCCGGCGATCAATGAGCCCATTGCCAATGTTGCGGTGAAATTTGAGATAGAAGGGACCGGTTTCAGCAAGATGCTTGAAACCAATGAATGCGGCCTTGCAGCGGTGGACCTTGTTCAGGCCCTGGGTGGCATAGATAAGGGGGCGCGCGGCGTCACTCTTGCTGTCAAGGCATGGACCGGCGGCGGCGAATACATTGCGAAGCTTGATGTTTCCGGTTCAAAACTTTTTGAAAGACTTGGAAATAATTATCAGGAGGGAAGTCAGTCAGAAGCAGACATTGCCGCCACGCTGAAAAGTGGTTGCAAGGATCTTGCCGCAGATGTCGCCACCAGGAAATACGAGAATGCCAAGCAGACGGTTGCAACCCTGGTTCCCGGGATCATTCACGATAATTCCGGCAGCTATATGTGCCCCTTTACACAGGACGGCACTCTGGCCGATTGGACTGATATGATCATCAGCGCCAAGATCGGCGAGACCGCCGGCAGTGTAGTGGGTACCGCAGCCGGGGCCTATGCCGGCAAGGAAATCGCCGACCGGGCATTTGATAATGTGCCCTTTGGCGGTTTACTGGGCGGTATAGTTGGCGGCGCGGTGGGCAACAAGGTCGGCAAGGAGGTTGGCAAGAATCTTGGTCTTGAGGCTGCCGGCGGTATGGAAAACATCAGGAAGACATCTGATCTTTCTTTTAACAGTCTGGATCAGATGGCAAGATATATGTATCTGCAACATTCAGGGGGGGAGCATTATCAGGAGGCCTTGAACGCCGCGATTGCGATTTATCCAGAGTTTCAGGGAAGTTATGACAATACTGCCGCTGGTCTTTCTGTAAGTCAGAAAAGTCAATTCAGGGATGCTACGAGCTTGCTTTCAAATGATTAACGTGTGTCTGTCAGAAAAGGTTTTTTTCACCGATCTCTGCGTCATGTGGAAAAAATAATGCTCAGAATATTAAACATATGCCTGCGCTTATTTTTTTCGCAATCCTTGATCTCAATGAAAAATCCTCATTTCTGGACAGACACTATATCCAAATGATCCACGGAAAAAGGAATAGTGTTTAGGTAATCATATGGCTTTATTTGACAAGGTATCCTTCTTGTTCCGTATTTCGCGTCTCCTCGTTCTTGTGGCGGGTTGTCTGCTGGTTTTCACCGGTTGTGCCACAAGGCAGGAATTTGCCAAAAGAGATGTTTCCACCGGAGAAATGCAGGCGGTGATGCAGGACAGACCTGCCGAACTTCAGTCGGCCTACAGGAGACTCCTGGAGGAAGGCCAGAGAAATGCAGTGCTCAATAATATGAAACTCGGGCTTGATGCCAGGCAGCTGGGCTATCTGGACGAAGCCCAGAAGGCCTTTGAGGCAGCAACCCTGAGTATCAGCACCGTCTATGCGGATAACGAGGATGCGGCCAAGGCCAGAAGCCTCTGGTATGAAGAAGGTCAGAAGGATTTCAAGGGAGAACCTTACGAAAGGGCCATGGCCTTTTATTATCTGGGTTTGAATGATCTTGAGCGCGGGGATTTTGAAAATGCCCGGGCATCTTTCAAATCCGGGATTCAGCAGGATGCCTTTGCCGAGGAAGATCAGAACCGCTGCGATTTCGCAAGCCTCATTTTCATGGAAGGCTGGGCATCACAGTTGAACAACGATATGGGTATTAGCCGGGATGCTTATGATGAAGTGAAGAAATGGCGTCCTGATTTTGAGGAGCCCTTTGACAAGAATACCCTGGTAATTATTGAAACCGGCAAGTCCCCCAGAAAGGTTGCAGACGGGGCAGGGCACTCGCAACTCAAGTTCCGGCGCGGCAGGGATTTTGAGGAGTACCGTGCAGAGGTCTCGGTAAACGGCGGGCCGTATGTGGAGGCCTACCCCATGGAAGATATCTATCTTCAGGCAACCACCCGTGGCGGCCGGCCGGTGGATAATATCCTTAAGGGAAAGGCGGTTTTCCGCAGCCAGAATGTCAAGATCGGCAGTACCTTGAGTTCTGCCAGTGAGAAAGTCATGATGGCTGCAAGCGCCATGACTGCCGTGCCGGTGGTAATGGCTGCCGGCGCCGCACTTGGTCTGGTAAGTGTGACCCAGATGGCCCTGGCCGCCCGTTCGCGGGTGCGCGCCGATACCCGCTATTGGGACAATCTGCCTGACAGCACTCACATTCTGCCATTGAAGCTGACGCCTGGGAAATACACGCTGGATGTCAGGTTCCGGAACCGCTTCGGAAGTATCATTCCCGGAATGAAAGTGGTTAAAAAGATTGAGATGACCGGTGATACGCTGCCCCTGGTGTGGATCAAATCACGGCGCGAATTGAGCCAGGACCTTGCTTATTGATTGTGCATTTCTTGTCCTTTTCAGGATTGCTGGTTCAGTAACTATCTCTAACAAATTATTTTATCATTAACAAAGACTCTTTCTGCTTGAGACTTTTTAACGAGCGGTATATTGTTTTTTGGGATGCAAATTAATTTCTTTTTTGGGAGGAGAAGAAATGGCAGTGGAGCTCGAATACGATTCAAGCAGGGATCTGCATACTATTATTCTTAAAGAAAAATTCGATTTCGAGGGGATCAAAAAGATCCTCATGCCAATTTACCACGGCGCTACTCCTGGATCGACTTTACGATTCCTGTACGACGCCCGGCAACTCACCGGATCCATAGAAAATCACCAGGTCAAAGAGATGGTTGCGTGGACCACCGAAAACCGACCGAAAGTTGCCGGCAGGACCGCGATCATTGCTGAATCCGACCTTATATTCGGCATGGCCCGGGTGACCGAATCCTATTTGAATGCCTCGGAGATTCCGGCGGAGTATCGCACTTTCAGGGACATGGGGGCCGCGGAACGCTGGATTTTTTCTTAGTGATATTCTACGAAGCGTAATTCATCAGGTTTTTTCAAACACCAGTGCATTACTGAAGGCAATGCGCGGCAGGTCTTTGACGACAAAGCCCATTGCTTCGGCAGTATTTTGTTCCTCTTTGAATTGTCCCCTGGATACATGAAATTTGGGTTCGGCAATGAACAGTATTCCACCGGGTTTAAGTGCCGAATATACCTGGCTGAGAAAGTTGCCGATATCCGGAGTTTCGTGGACCACCCAGAAGGCCAGGGCGAAATCCAAGGGTTGGCGCACGCCAATGTCATCTTTCCTGCAAAGCCTGGTGGAAATGATCTGCGACAATCCTGACTTTCGCGCGCGTTTTTCAGTTTTTTCAAGCATTTTGGGCTGCAGGTCAATTGCCAGGACTCGACCGTTATCCTTGACCATTCTTGCAAGACCCAGGGAAAAAAAGCCCATGCCGCAGCCGAGATCGGCAACAGTCATTCCTGCCTTTACATAAAGGGAAAACATATCTTCGGGTTTATGAAAAAGGCTCCGCAGGGGATTATCAAAGGTGTAGGCAAGCCACCACGGGCAGACATGATTTCCCATGATTGTTATTCCTCAGTGCTTTTTTTTGAAATATAATTCAGTTGATCTCTATATCCTTCACGAAGGGTCTTGAATTTGCCGGTTTCCGTGTCCAGATTATAGATATTAAAATTTGTTTTGATGTCGAAACCTTCATAATGGACCGCAAAGTTCAGCGAAGCCGACCCGCCTTCGGCGCTCCTGATCCGGTGGAAGACCCCACGGGGCCAGACAAGCATCGCCGGTCCGTCAAAAAGAATTCTGTCGTCTTTTTCAATGCGATTGGCAGAAACCACAAAGCTTTCTATTTTCCCATGTTTTTTTGTGTAGATATCAACGTGGCGGATGCCATGCAGCACCATGAGGTTGTCGTCCTGGTGCGGATGCATGTACCAGGGCCTTGGGATATCGCCCACCGGTCCGGGGGACACAGCGCCTTTCTCGTGGATAACCCGGTCGATGGCATTGATGCCGGGGATCGCCTGCATTGGGACAATATCAAAATAAACGTTCGGTGTCCGCCGGAAGGGGACCAGGGGGATTATCCTGTATAGGCCGGGAATTTCTTTTTTTATTTCGAGTTGTTGTGTCATTTAAGGCCTCCAGGTGCTGATATTATTTTTTGGTTATTTGTAAAATCCTTACCTGTCTGCATGTAAGATAATTATAAAACAGATGGTTGGCCAGGATTTCGTCAGGAAATTTCGGATTGGCTAAATTTACCGGACACGGTATTTTTACTGGTAATTATTTTTTCCGTGCCGTTGTTTATCTCTTAAGGAATAGAAGGCTCTTGTCATGTTCATGCTTAAAAAATTTATAGCGCAGTTATTTTTTCCCTTGCCGATGATTGCCTGGCTGCTTGCAGCCGGCCTTATTCTCCTGTGGTTTTCTGAAAAGCAGAAAACGGGCAAGATTCTTGCGACCGCTGGATTTATTTTATTTGTGCTCCTCAGCAACAGCGGGTTTTCAAGCATGATCCTTTCCCCCTTTGAAAAAAAGGTTCCGCCGGATGCCGCGCAATTGTCCGGCGGAGAACACCGTCCCGGCAAATATCCGGTACGATTCGTGATTGTGTTGAGCGGAGGGCATGCCACCGATCCTGATCTGCCGGTGACCAGTTATCTGAGCCACTCATCCCTTGTCCGTCTGGTGGAGGGGATACGGCTTATGAGATATTATCCTGGCAGCAGGCTGTTGCTTTCCGGGGGCAAGGTGTTTGATAAAAACTCTGAAGCGAGTTCGATGAAGGATGTTGCCCTGGGTCTGGGTGTGGACGAGAGGCATATCGTGCTTGAAGAGCAGTCACGGGATACCAATGACCAGGCGCGGTTGATAAAAGCGATAGTCGGAGACAGCATCACGGTGCTGGTCACTTCTGCATCGCATATGCCCCGGGCTCTTGCCATGTTTCACAGGAATGATATGCGGCCGATCCCTGCCCCCACCGGCCATCTGGTGCAAAAAAATAGGAATTTCAATGTGTTACACTGGTTTCCCAGTGCGGAAAATCTCCGAAAATCAGAAAGGGCCTTCTATGAGACCCTGGGCACATTGTGGGCAAAGCTGAGAGGGCAGGCGGTATTTTTGGGCAGACACCAGGTACGGAAAAACCTGGGAATGGAAGAGTAGTCTGGAGGGTAGAGCAGGAATATGAAGGCCATGGTTTTGAACAAGCCGGGTGAGGCCCTTGAATATTGTGATTTGCCGATCCCGGATCTTGAGCCAGGAAAGGTTTTATTGCGGGTACAGGCCTGCGGCATATGCCGGACCGACCTGCACATAATCGACGGCGACCTTCGCGACCCCAAACAACAGCTTATTCTCGGCCATGAGATCGTCGGCATTTTGGAAGAACTCGGCAAAGGAGTAACGGGATTCACCCGCGGCCAAAGGCTTGGGGTGCCGTGGCTCGGCGGGACCTGCGGTGCATGCGGCTACTGTATTGCCGGGCATGAAAACCTTTGTGATTTCCCCAGGTTCACCGGGTATCAGATCAATGGCGGCTTTGCGGAATATGCCATTGCAGACCCGAGGTTTTGTTTGCCGATTCCTGACCTGTATTCCGATGTCGAAGCCGCTCCCCTCCTTTGCGCCGGCCTCATCGGTTTCAGATCTCTTACGATGGTTGGTGACGCGAAAAAGATCAGCCTCTACGGCTTTGGCGCTGCAGCGCATATTATCATTCAGATTGCCCGGTGGCAGGGAAGGGAAGTGTTTGTTTTTACCAGGAAGGGTGACAGCAAAGGGCAGAATTTCGCCCGTTCACTGGGGGCAAAATGGGCTGGCGGGTCTGATGAATCACCCCCGGAACCAATGGATGCGGCAATCATCTTTGCACCTGCAGGGGAGCTTGTTCCGGTTGCCCTTAAAGCTGTCGGCAAAGGCGGGGTTGTGGTCTGTGCCGGCATTCATATGAGTCAGATCCCGGCTTTTTCCTACGATCTTCTCTGGGGTGAAAGAAGTATCCGGTCAGTTGCCAACCTCACCCGGCAGGATGGCATTGATTTTTTTGAAATTGCCCAGCAGGTTCCGGTCCGGACCAGGGTTGAGGCGTTTCCATTAATGGAGGCCAATGCGGCGATTTGCAAGCTGAAACAAGGTGAAATTAAAGGCGCCGCGGTGTTGGTAATGGAAAAATGAGAACTGGTTGATAAAAATAATATGTGCCTCTTATCAATTCTCAGGTATTTTATGGTTCAATCTGAAAATAGTTTATAGCAACAAAACAATAAGACCTTAATTGACCGAGTTAGGAAATCGCTCAACTCAGGTAAAACTACATTGCAAAAAGTTTCTATTTTTTTCTATACTTAAGGGAGTGCAACTTGATAACACAAGTTAAGGAGAATATATGATTGTTATTGGCGATCGTTTCAGGGTTTTTGTTCTGGTGATCGGGTTGTTGCTCGTCTCTGTTTCCTGCAGCACCAAGATGACTGCCCTGAATGAAAAATTTGAAAAGAATCCCACCCTGTCTATTCAATACTGGGGCGAGGATTGGCGCAAAAAGAGCTGGACCCAGAGAGTGAGCGTCGCCCCTGATGAGCTTTTACGGAAAATTTCAGCCGAAAATATCAAACAGGGTTTTGTGGAGCAACCGGTAAAAGCAGAGCCATTGCCCGAATTTTACGAAGCGCTGCAGGCCCTTGATGCAGATATGCCCCAACCCCTTAAGTCTCTCCTGCAGGAGCGACTGGTGGGTGTTTTTGCGGTAAACGGCCTGGGGGGTACCGGATATACCGAGGTAGTCTATGATTCCAAGGGAGAGGAGAATCTCGGGATTATTGTCCTTGATGCCTCTGTACTCAAATCGCGGACAGCCAATGAATGGGCGAGCTGGAAGGAAAACAGTTTTTTTAATTCCGGAAACACAGAAAACATATCTCTGCGAATGGCAATTGAAGAAGAGCCCAAGGATACTGTGGCAAATGCGGTTCGCTATATACTGCTTCATGAGATGGGACATTTTTTCGGCATGGTTACCAAGGCGCACTCCTCCTGGATAGAATGGAGCGAAACAAAACAGATTGCGATGAACTACCCCTTTGCGCAACTGACCTGGATTCAGGACCCGACAGGTGAAGTCAGGAGCCGTTTTGACGGAGTGATTCCCGGGCGGCAACATATCAAGGCATACGCCAATGAAAAATCAGCCCTTGACCATTCAAGTGTCTTTCCGATTTACACCAAAATGAGCAGGTTCAGCAGTTTCCCGAGCCTTGCATCGGCTCAGGATCCATGGGAGGATTTTGCCGACAGTTTTGCAACGTATTTCCATACGGTTATTTCCGGCAGGCCCTGGCGGGTGATTCTTGAAAAGGACGGCAAACCCGTAAAAGTGATCGGCACCTGCTGGGATGAGGAGCGTTGCATGTTTAAAAGGGCGTTTATGCGGAAGTGGTTTGAAAAGCCCGGTGTTTGAGGGTTGCCGGGAGGGGGTCAGAGCAGGTCCAGTATTTTTTTTACCTCTGCCATGCGTTTCAGCCGCACAAGCAGGGTGATTTTATCGCCCTCCAGTATTGTCGTGCCGCCGTGGGGGATGTAGAGAGTCCCGTCTTTCCTTTCCAGCGAGACCATATTGACCCCGTGGGGAAGCTTAAGATCGGCAACCGGTTTTCCCACATTTCGGTTGGTGTTCAATATGCAGACTTCAATTACTTCCATATCGGTGATATTTCTCAGCGCCGCGCGATCTCTGGCTTGCTGCGTATGTTGTTTCCGCATAAGGGCAACATCGTAGGCTCGCATAATGTCACTGCGGCTTATGAGTCCGACGAGTTTTGTTTCGGCGTCGCGGGAAACAACCGGAAGTCGTGCAAGATCCCGGGAGGCCATCTTCCTGATCGCGTTCCAGACCGGTTCATCCGGGAACACCGTAATGGGATTTGCCGTTGCGACTTCCTCAACCCGGATATCACTGATTGCGCCATGCTGTGAGTCAAGTCGGCGCTCCATATCATTGAGGGTGACCATGCCGAAGAGATCTTCATCGCTGGCCATCACCGGAAAACCGTTGAGATTGGTTTCCTGAAAGGCGGCGAAAAGTTCCGCTGCCGATTGGTTTTTATGGATGGTGATCGGCGAATGGTTCATGACTTCTTCCACCAGCACCCCCTGCATGACATCCAGGTCCCGGCCCTGATCCAGCTTGATTCCTTTTCTTGTGAGTTTCAGGGTGTAAATGGAATCCGGATGCAGCCACTGTGAAAAGGAGGAGGCCACCATCCCTGCTGCCATCAGCGGCAGAATGAGATGATAGTCATTGCTCATTTCAAAAACTATGAGGATTGAGGTGAACGGTGCTCGAGCCGCGGCGGCAAAGACCGCAGCCATTCCAACCAGGGCGTAGGCCCCGACCTCGCCGGCGATTTCCGGAAACAGGGCTTTGGCTGCATAGCCGAAAGCTCCGCCGAGCATGGCACCGGTGAACAGCGACGGCGCAAAAACCCCGCCGGAATTGCCTGACCCCAGGGTGAATGAAGTGGCAAGGGGTTTTATGAAAACCAGAACGACAAGGAGGATAAAGGTTTCCTTGCCGAGCAGCACCTCTTCTATAAAAGTAAATCCCGATCCATAGACATGGGGAATATTTTCCACGAGCGGCATGCCCAGGCGGAATTTTTCAGGGGTAAAGCCCATGAATCCTGAAAAATGAATATAGGTATAGCCGGTGATGCCGAGAAGCAAAGCTCCTGCCGCCGGTTTAAGGGTTTCGGGGAATTTCCATTTCTTGAAAATGGTTTCCGTGGAATCAAGCATCTTGATAAACATGATGCCGACCACCGCCGCCAGCAGACCCAGTATCATATAGAGAAGAATCTCCCAGGGGGAATGCATGATGTATTTCGGGATTTGAAAAGCCGGGCGGGCGCCAAGAAAAACCTGGCTGACAATACTTGCGGAAACCGCGGCAATCAGCACGTTGCCGAACCTGGTTACCTGGAATTCACTCATCAGGACTTCCGAGGCAAAGGCGACTCCGGCGATGGGAGCGTTAAAAGTGGCGGCAATGCCTGCTGCCGCGCCGCAGGCCACGAGGTTCTTGATCCGTTCCGTTGACAGCCCCAGGATCTGTCCCGCTGAAGAGCCAAGGGCTGAGCCAACCTGGATAATCGGTCCTTCGCGGCCTGCCGAGCCGCCGGTGCCGATGCAGATTGCTGAGGCTATTATCTTTGCAAGAACTACTCGGGGGCGGATGCGGCCGCCTCTCAGGATAAGCGCCTGCATGACTTCCGGGACGCCATGCCCCTTGGCTTCGGAAGCCCAGTAGGCGATTATCGGCCCCACCAGAAGTGCCCCCAGAAACGGAATCAGCACAAAGGCCCAGGCGCCGAGAAACGGGAAGAAATTTTCCGCAAAGGAGTATGAGAAAACTTGAATCGAGGCAATGAGGCGGATGAAGAATACTGCGGCCAGGCCGGTTGCGGCACCAACGGCGACTGCGGTAAAGACTAATACCAGGCCTTCATGGGCGGTGAGGCGGTTCAGCTGTTTCGAGAGAAAATGTTTAAGCATTAAACTCTCCTTGAAAATGGTGCGGTGAAAGCCTTGTAAATCAGGCACATTATCAAGGGTTATATGGGTATAAAAGGTGTAAGGCCCGTTGTTACCTTTAATAGAAACAACACTCCAGGGGAAAAAGCAAATTATATTGTTTCAGTTTGTGCCGCTTAAGACACAGACTCAGGCAAGAAGGAACTAAAGGGTGGGCGCCATGAAACGCCGCATTCGGATATTCATAAGTATTGCCAGGCCCGCCAGAGTGGTGATCAGCGAGGAGCCGCCATAGGAAAATAACGGCAGTGGCATGCCGACAACCGGCAGCAGGCCCAGGATCATCGCAATGTTGATAAACGCCTGCCAGAAGATGAGTGAGATGATGCCGAATGCAAGCAGCACCCCGAATTTATCCCTGGAGGAAAGAGCTATATTCAGTCCGAGAAGGAGAAGAAAGAAAAAACAGATCAGGAAGAATAAAGAGCCGAGAAAACCCCATTCTTCTGCCCAGACCGAAAAGGCAAAATCCGTGTGCCGCTCGGGAAGAAATTCCAGATGCCCCTGAGTGCCTTTCAGAAAGCCCTTGCCGAACGTGCTGCCGCTGCCCACGGCAATTTTTGACTGCAGGATATGGTAGCCGCTGCCACTGGGGTCAAGTTCCGGATTGAATAATGTCAGGACCCTTTGTTTCTGATAGGGCTTGAGGAAGTAATTCCAGCCGATGGGGATGAGGGCGCAGCAAGACCCGACAAGGGTCGCGAGGGTGGTCCATTTGAGTCTTACAAAAAGGGTCATGGAAATAAAGATGAAGCAGAACATCAGCGCCGTACCGAGATCAGGCTGTTTGAGGATCAGCAGGAAAGGCAGGGCCGTGAGTAGGGCCGGCACTCCCAGTTCTCTCAGCCCAAAACCCTTGCCGGTATCTTTCCGGTAATAATAACTTGCCAGGGTGATGACCAGCACAAGTTTTGCCGGTTCCGATGGCTGCAGGCGAAAAAATCCCAGGTTTATCCAGCGCTGGGTTCCGGCGACAGTGCTGCCGAATACCAGAGCGATAACCAATAAAAGGATTGCACCTGCATAAAGAATATAATTCCAGCTCATAAATAACCGGTAATCAAAGCTGATCAGCAAGATGGCAAGGCCGAATCCCAGCAAGTAATAATACAGCTGTTTCATATACACCGGGGTGCCGAAATACTCATTCATCGCGGTGGCGCTGTATAGATTGGCTATTCCCATAACGGCGATGATCAGGATTGCCAGCAGGAATATCCAGTCAAAGTTTTGCAGGAGACGGCGGTCAAATTTGAACATTAAATGTTATCCGTAAGTTTGATGAAATCGTCAAAAGACTGATTCCATCGAGTTATTGCGTTGTAATCTGTTGATTTTGTGGTGGACCTTTTGCTACAGCGACTTTTCGAAGTCTCGTTTCTCTCTGGCTTATCTAAGAGTCCATCACCTTTGAATATTTTAATGTCGGCTCTTAGTCTGTCTCGATTACTGGGAAGAAGTCCGCATCATCTGATAGGATATTAAAATACTGTTTCAGGACCTTTTTAGCAATGGGGCCGGCGGTTGAACCTCCGTGACCGCCGTGTTCGACGATTACTGCAACGGCAATTTCCGGTTTGTCGGCTGGCGCATAGGCTGTAAACCACGCATGGTCCCGATATTTATAGGGGATTTCATCTTCCTTCAGGTCTTTATGCTGACTCAGGCCTACGACCTGTGCAGTCCCGGTTTTGCCGCCGACTTTTATGGATTTAAGCCGGGCGGCGCCGCCGGTGCCGCGAGGATGATTGACTGCAGCGACCAGTCCCTCGCGGATTAAGGCGATGTTTTGCGGGCTGCCCAAAATCTTTCCGTCAACCAGGGGGGTGAAACTCTGCAGGCTTTCCCCTTCAAGTCCCTTGACGGAAAGAACAAGCTGGGGTCGGTAGAGAATACCGCCGTTAACCAGTGCAGCCATCATCTGACATATCTGTAACGGCGTGGCGAGATTAAACCCCTGGCCAATTGATGCGGAAAGAGTCTCGCCGTCCTGCCAGGATTCGCCATATTTTCTTTTTTTCCAGGCCGAAGTGGGGATTAACCCTGGTTTTTCGTGTTCGAGATTGATGCCGGTTTTAGTTCCGAGGCCAAAACTCTGGGCATATTTGGCGATGTTGTCAATGCCGGTTTCCTGGCTGGCATGGTAGAAATAGACGTCGCATGATTCAGCCAGGGCCCGATGGAGGTCTATCGCCCCATGCCCGGATTTTTTCCAGCAGCGATAGGTTTTATTGCCGAATTTCAGGGCGCCGGAACAGTAAAAGATTGTTTTTGGAGTGATCGCCCCGGATTCAAGGGCGGCGAGTGCAGTATTGATTTTGTAAGTTGAGGCGGGCGGATACTGGCCTTGAATGCTTTTGTTGAGAAGGGGATGGAGGGGGTTGTCGAGCATGGATTTCCAGGCGGTTGTGGAAATGCCGTCGACAAACTCCTCAAGCTTTAACGGAGGAGAGCTGGCAAGAACAAGGATTTTTCCGGTGTTTACTTCCATGGCGATAACGGCTCCGGCCTTGCCCTCCATTGCCTGTTCAGCAGCGAGCTGGAGTTTGTGATCAATGGTCAGATATACATCATTGCCCGGCAGTGGTTCCTGGGCTTCGAGCTGTTTCTGCTCAAAACCCAGGGCGTCCACCTCAACATATTTCCGTCCTTTTTCGCCATGCAGATGATCTTCGTAGAGTTTTTCAACACCCATTTTGCCGATCTGGTCTCCACCCAGGTATCCCTTCCATTGCAGGGATTTAAGCTCATCCGGATTTACTTCACCGAGATAGCCGATGAGGTGTGAAGCCAGGTCGCCGAAAAGGTAATCCCGGATCGGCAGAACTTCGATACGGACGCCTGGGAGGTCTATTTTGTGGTTTTCAATATAGACCAGGGTTTTCCAGTCAATATCCTTTTTCAGGCGGATTGGGACATAACGCGGTTTGTCGGCGCTTTCTCTCACAATTTTGAGGAGGGCGGAGATGTCTTCGTCGAGTATTTTGGCAAGGCTTTTGATGACTTTGTCAGGATTCGGGGTGTCTTCCCGAACCCAGACAACATTGAACTGCGGCCGGTTGGCAACAACGATGTTACCTTTGCGGTCGAGGATGTTTCCTCGCGGCGCAGCAATATCTCTTGCCCGAACCCGGTTGTTTTCCGAGAGTTTGCTGTAATCCTGGCCTCGATGGATCTGCAGAAACCAGAGGCGTGAAATCAGGATCGCGATAAAAACTATGATAATCGCGGTTACGACATCTACCCGTCTTTTGAGGACTTTGAGCTCTGCTTCGTCTAATTTTCTTATCCGTGTGGGTATTCGTGGCATCAGGCTTTACTGGAGTATTTAAAAACTACGATTTAAAACGATTGCGCTGTTTAGCCCGCAATGACCAAACCGTTGTCTGTTTATGTTCAAGCACCGGAAAGATCCGGTCATACAGGTGACGGAGTGGAACGGATATAATTGAGATTATAAGGAGCTGGAGCAATATGTCCCGCCAGGACCAGTAGAACTGGTTTTCCGGCGCCATAATCGAGCAGAAAATGAAGAGGCCGACTGTTGTAAAGAGATAGCTGACAACAACAAGCGGTGCCTGGTAGTATGAATCTTCAATAAGAATGTGCCTTGAAACCCCTTTGATTACAAAAAAGAGAATGAGGTAGAGAAGGGGGTACAGTCCCAGAAATAAACCGGAAAAAATATCCATCAATAAACCGAAAAGCAGGACCAGGACCGTGCCGCGAAAGGTTTCCATACTTGTGCCGATAAAAACAACCAGGATGAACAGCAGGTCCGGTCTCCCTATCCATTCAGGCAAAAGAGGCAGGATGCTTGTCTGTATAACGAGCAGCAGGGCGCCTATTATTAAAAAACCGGTAATTCGCATACACAAGGTTACTCGGTGAGGGGGTTTTCCGTCAGTATAATTATAACATATTCAAGGGTTGAAAAATCCACCGCCGGAATAATATCGATCTGCTGAAACATGCCGCGTCTGCTTTTGACCGCTTTGCTCACCGTTCCGACGGGAAGTCCTTTGGGGAAGACGCCGCCGAGACCTGATGTGACAATCTGGTCACCTTCATTGACAACGGCATTCTTTAATACATATTGCATCTCGTAGGAGTTGTCTTTGCCCTTGACCATGCCCTGGACCCTTGTTTCCTGGATGAGTCCGTCAATGGCGCTGTTGGGATCGATTGCAAGAAGGATTTTGGAATAATGTGGAGAGGTGTTCAATACCTGCCCGATAACTCCTTCGCCGGTAACGACAGGCATGCCTGTATGTACTCCTTCGCTGCTGCCGCGATCAATAATTATGGTTTTGAACCAGAGGGAAGGATCTTTGCCGATTATTTGAGCGGTAATGGTCGGTGGTGAAACTTTTTCTTTTATTTCAAGCAGGTTTGTCAGCCTGGCATTTATTGCAACTGCTTCGCGATAAGAATTATTGGTTGCCTGTAATTTAATGATTTTTTCTTCGAGGCGTCTTTTTTCATCGCGGATGTTCAAGAGTGCGATGTACTCTTCCCATATGCTTCGAAAACCAGAGGTCACCTGCGAAACGGCATATTGGGCACTACCGACGATTTCCAGAGCAAGTTTATGCGGAGAATTGAATTTTTTACGGCCCACCGTGGTAACAATCAGGATGAGGATTAGGGTAAGAACAATACCGAAAACCAGTAAGGCTTTGACCTGTTGTTTGTGTTGTATTCTTTTTCTCATTGCATTTGCAACCGGCTGAAATTACAGGCAGATGCAGAAGGAAAGCAGCTGTGGTGGCCTCTTATGTGCTGTTGTGTCAGGAAAAACATTGTAGTTTTTTTGTCTGCCGCACTTCATGCCCGGCGGGATAAAGGGCCGGACTGCAGGTGATATGGGTTTTCAGTCGTTCCATACAGGAGAGAAACACCAGCGAAAAGGATTGTCCGGTGAATGAAACAGGATTGTTCGTTCGGCAATCAGGAGATCATGATGTCTTTAAGGACGTCAATATTTTCAAGGGCCTTGCCGGAGCCGAGGACTACGGAAGACAGTGGGTCTTCGGCAATGATGATCGGCAGGCCGGTTTCTTCCCGTAACCGTTTGTCCAGGTTCTTGAGCAGTGCGCCGCCACCGGTTAAAACAATTCCCCGGTCAACTATGTCCGCCGACAGCTCTGGAGGGGTTGACTCTAAAGCCAGCTTGACTGTTTCAATTATGGCATCAACCTGTTCTGAAATGGCAATTCTGACCTCGTTTGCGTCGATGGTCAGGGTTTTGGGAACGCCGGAAACCAGGTCACGGCCTTTTATGTCCATGGTGGCGTAAGGCTGTTCCGGCATGACATCGGCCAGGGTTGTTTTAATGACTTCGGCGGAATGTTCGCCAATTGCCAGGTTATGTTTTCTTTTAATGTAATGCAGTATCGCTTCATCCATTTTATCACCGGCAACGCGCACAGAGTTCGCGTACACAATACCGGCAAGCGAGATGACCGCAACTTCCGTTGTGCCGCCACCGATATCGACAATCATATTGGCGGTGGGTTCGGTTATCGGCAGGCCGGCGCCGATTGCCGCGGCCATGGGCTCTTCGATGAGGTAGACCTCTCTTGCACCGGCGGATTCCGCCGATTCGCGCACCGCCCTTTTTTCAACCTGGGTAATGCCGGAGGGAACACTGATAATGATTCGCGGATGTACCAGGGTTCTTCGGTTGTGGACCTTGTTGATAAAATAGCGAAGCATTGCCTCGGTGACTTCAAAATCGGCGATAACCCCGTCTTTAATCGGTCTTATGGCCACGATGTTGCCGGGGGTGCGACCCACCATCATTTTGGCTTCTTTCCCCACGGCGAGAACCTTGTTGCCCCTGGGGTCCTGGCGTACGGCGACAACAGAGGGCTCACGCAGGACAATGCCTTTACCCTTGACGAATACCAAGGTGTTGGCGGTGCCCAGGTCAATGGCAAGGTCGTTGGAAAGCCATCCGAAAAGCGAATTGAAGGGAGGGAACATTGGGTTTGTGCCTCAGAATTAAGCAGTTTCTAGGTTGAGTGTAGTAAATTTGAAGCAATTCCGGCATTGATTGCTAATTTCATGAGTTTCGAACGATTGTAATACCCAAGACATTTTTTTTGCAAATATCGGCATAAAGCCAATTAAACTTCAATGTTTTCCATATATTGCTGAATCAGGTATAAGCAAAAATGACTCTAACAGACTCTATTTTGCTTGGCAAGAGAAATGCAAGCCATTGCGTAAGAGAAAAACACTTGACACTGGTTTGGGTTGCATGGTAATCAAAAATCCCTCATTTGCAGGCGATTCTCAGGTGGAAAAATTGCAAAGAATGTGGGGCTATAGCTCAGCTGGGAGAGCGCTTGAATGGCATTCAAGAGGTCAGCGGTTCGATCCCGCTTAGCTCCACCAATATATTATCTGTTTTTTAGGGAGGGCTTGATAGGTTTTTCCTAAAGGTCAGCCTCTGGCGGCATAAAAGAATTGGCCTTCTTCAAGCCGCTGAGGCTTTCTTGTCGTTCGAAAACGATCGCATGGTTCGACTTTGCCCCCCACGATCTGAGCGCCCGACAGGGCGACCCGAACCAACTGACCTGCTCGAAATCGTCGCCTATCTGCGAACATGACCGATCCGGTGATCGCTTACGGATAAATGAAAGGGATTCCAGGTTTGAAACCTGGCGCGCATCCCGGGACCAGTTAATTCAAGTACATCATGAGCTCATCAAATAAACCAGCAGAACAAAACGATGCAACAAGCAAACCGGTCTCCGATGACACTATCCTCAAAGTGGCAAAAGAGGTTGTGGTGAAATTCATCGAAGTGGGGCGATTGTCGCCTTCAAATTTCAGTGAAACCTTCGAAGACATCTATAAATCGGTACGCGACACCGTCCGGTCCTGAGTGATCAGGTGATGCTTGATCCTTCGCTGAATTTTTTCCCTGATCCCGTCAAGCATATACATCTCATGGGTGCATGCGGTACCGGCATGGGCGCCCTTGCCGGAATGCTTATTGATTCCGGTTACCGGGTTACCGGTTCAGACGCAAATATCTATCCGCCGATGAGTGACTTTCTGGCGGGTATCGGCGTTGCTCTTCTCAGCGGTTATGGACCGGGGAATCTCGACCCGGAGCCCGACCTTGTCGTAGTCGGCAATGTGATTTCCGCCGGGAATCCAGAGGCGGTTTCTCTTTATGATCGCGGTCTTCCGTATGTTTCCTTTCCCCAGGCAATGGGCCATTACTTCCTGAAAGGCAAATCTTCTATTGTGGTTTCGGGCACCCACGGGAAAACCACCACATCTTCAATTCTTGCAACGGCTCTTGATTCCGCAGGCCTGGATCCCGGTTTTATGATCGGCGGTCTGGTGCAGGCATTTGGCCGGAATTTTAATATAGGTTCCGGGGATTATTTCGTCATTGAAGGGGATGAGTACGATACCGCTTTTTTCGATAAAGGCCCGAAATTCCTTCATTATCAGCCGCAAATAGCAATAATTACAAGTATAGAATTTGATCACGCCGACATTTTTGATGATCTTGATTCCATAAAAAAGGCTTTCAGGAAATTGGTGGAGATTGTCCCAACGCATGGCTGTATTGTTGCTTGCATGGATGATCCGGTGGTGCGCGAGATTGTTGCCCATGCCAAATGCCCGGTCAAATCCTATGGGACAGGTCCCGATCAGGAGTGGTCATTAAGGAATCTGGTGGTTTCAAGATCGGGGACACGATTTGAAGTTCTGAAGAATGGCGAGCCGTTCGTGGAGGTGATGACCGCAATGCCCGGGATGCATAATGCGCTGAATAGCCTTGCGGTTATTGCGGTATTGGACCATATCGGTGTCAGTCCTGAGAAGATCGCTCAGGGTCTTAAAGAATTTCAGGGCGTCAAGCGGCGACAGGAAGTTCGGGGGATTGCAAAGGGAGTAACGGTGATTGACGATTTTGCCCATCACCCCACTGCAGTTGAAGCAACGCTTGCCGCCTTGAAAGGGGCATACGACGGGGATCGCCTCATTGCAGTTTTTGAGCCCCGGACAAATTCCAGCCGCAGGAAAATATTTCAAAACGCCTATGTTGATGTCTTCGGGAAGGCAGACATGGTGCTGATCAAGGAGCCGGAGCCCTTGAAAAATATTCCGGAAAGCGCACGGTTTTCTTCACACCAGCTGGTTGCCGACCTGGTACATAGACATTCGGCCAATGCCCAGTATTTTGCCGATACTGAAGCCATTTTGAATTTTCTTGTCAAGGTTGTTGAGCCAGGGGATGTAGTGGCAATCCTGTCCAACGGCGGCTTCGATAATATCCATGAAAGACTGCTGGCAATGCTCAAAGAATGACATTGCCTGGGAAATAATTATTTCCGGCAGGATCTTTCATATTGCATGAAGTGTCACGATTCGCACCAACCTATAAGTTGTAATTGTCAGGAAAATGATCCATGAGCGGGGTGTTGTTTTGCTATGGTAACCAATTGTTTCATCGTTCTTTTCATGTTTGTGGCGAGCTGTATCGATTTAAACAGATGAAAAATTTCATCGAGTAATCACTTATTTTTCCTAAGTTAATACAGCTCCGCAGGCCGGAAAAACAATTTCCTGAATGGCCATTCATTTTTTCTTGACAGGGAATATTTATTGGGATAATAAAGTTACCGGTGATTTATTGTTGTGGTAGGAAATTTGTCCGCTCTTCAATTCAACCAGGAGCACTTAATAGTGGAACAACAAGCTCTTTTTGATCACTTGGATCTTCTTTATGTGGTCGCCTTTTGTCTCGGCGGTCTGGCTTTTGCTATCGGCCCGTTCATCATTGCCATCCTCTTTGCCCCACGCGGCACCCGTAATATAGCTAACAAGACCAGTCAGATTATTGAATGTGGTATGGAACCCATCGGCGAAGCCTGGGTCAAATTTGGAATTGTCTATTATCTTTATGCGTTGATGTTTCTCGCTTTTGATGTTGATGTTCTGTTTCTCTTCCCAGTTGCTGTTGCTTATAATTCTGAAGCCGGTATCCGTGACTTTGTTGAAGTCTTGATGTTTGTCGGAATATTATCTCTGGCTGTTCTTTATGCCTGGAAAAAGGGAGTGTTTCAATGGGGACGGAAAACGTACAGCCCTCAATAGTTCAATCCATTGTCCAGCTTACACAGCTTGACAAAATTCTTGGCCTTGGAAGGGCCAACTCATTATGGCCCATGACCTTCGGCCTTGCATGCTGTGCTATCGAAATGATGGCGGCGGGTGCATCGCGCTTTGATCTGGCACGGTTCGGAGCCGAGGTCTTCAGGCCTTCTCCCCGCCAATGTGATGTAATGATTGTTGCCGGGACCATCAGTAAGAAAATGGCGCCGGCGGTGAAAACGCTCTATGACCAGATGCCTGAGCCGAAATGGGTCATTGCCATGGGCAATTGCGCAATTTCCGGCGGGCCTTTTGTGTTTGAAGGGCAATACGGCATAGTTGAAGGCGCGGATAAGTTTCTGCCCGTTGACATTTATATTCCAGGCTGCCCGCCGAGGCCCGAAGCTTTAATCGAAGGAATCCTGCAGCTTGAGGAAAAAATAACAGGCACGCGAAGATGGCCAAGGGTGGAGGCCGGGTGAGATGATCCTTCATACGGTAAAGAAAGCGTTGTCTGATTTGATGGGTGTTCAGGAAATCCCTGCGGCGGTTGAAGCGCAACCAGCAGTTGTGGAAGAAGCGCAGAAGGGTGAGCAGACTCCTGATGGAGAGGGTGCTGAAAAAGAAAAGGCCGAAGAAGGGCCGCGTCAGCCGGTAATGGTAACCGATTATGCTGCCAAGGGGTTTCATCTTGATGCAGAGATAACCCCTGATAAGGTAGTTGCCGCCGCGCAGATCCTCAACAGGGAAAATTTCTTTATCGAAGCGGTTACCGGGGTTGACTGGATTAATGATCAGCAGATGGAAGTTGTGTATGACTTTAATAATTTTTCTGAACTTTGCCGGGTTGTGGTAAGGGTTCGGATTCCACGCGACAATCCGCAGATACCGACCATTTGCAAGGTTTTTTCCGGAGCCGAGTGGCACGAAAGAGAGACCCATGACTTTTTTGGGATAGTGTTTGAAGGACATCCAGATCTTTCACCACTTCTTTTGCCGGAAGACGCCGATTTTCACCCATTACTGAAGGATTTCAAAGCATGAGTGATTTTGCAGCAAGTCAGACGCAAGAGTCCTTTGTCCTCAATCTGGGGCCGCAGCATCCGGCAACCCATGGTGTACTCCGTGTAAAACTCACCATGGACGGCGAATATGTCGATAATGCCGAGCCGGTGCTCGGCTATATTCACAGAATGCATGAAAAAATGGGGGAAAATCGTACCTGGGCGCAATACCTCCCGAATATGGGGCGCCTTGATTATCTGGGAGCATTGTCCTATAACCATTGCCATGTTCTTGCCGTAGAAAGAGCTGCAGGGATTAAAGTTCCGGAGCGGGCCGAATATCTGCGGGTGATTACCGTTGAGCTCAACCGGCTTGCCAGTCATCTTCTCTGGTTCGGCGCATTTGTCCTGGACCTTGGAGGTTTCACCCCACTGCTGTATGCCTTTGATGATCGTGAGCATATACTCGATCTCCTGGAGTCTGTAACCGGCGCCAGGCTCACATTCTGTTATTTTCGTTTTGGCGGCTTATATAATGATATCGATGATGCTTTTGTGCCTGGAGTAAGAGAGTTCATTAAACGCCTTCGTTCGCGGATGCCCATGTACCATAACCTGGTCACCAAGAATATTATCCTGATCAAACGGTTGAAGGATATTGGACCGATTTCTGCTGAAATGTGCAGGCGTTATGGTGCCACCGGTCCTGTGGCCCGCGGTTCAGGCATTAATTTTGACGTACGAAAGCAGGAGCCCTATTCGGTCTACCCCGAACTTGATTTTGATATTCCAGTCTATGATGAATGCGACTCCATGGCACGCTATATGGTGCGAATGGATGAGATGGAACAGAGCATGCGGATTATTGAGCAGGCTATGGATAAACTGCCAGAAGGGCCGATCATGGCTGAGAAGGTTCCTAAGGTTATTAAACCTCCCAAGGGTGACTATTATACCGCTGTTGAAGCGGCTCGCGGTTCTTTTGGAATGCGGGTTGTCAGTGATGGCACCAATACACCATATCGCGTCAAGTTGCGGTCTCCGACATTTTCAAATTTGAGTTTGTATGCTGAAGCTACCAAGGGCTTGCTTTTGGCGGATGCCCTGGCATTGATGGGTAGCCTGGACTTGGTCATCCCAGAGATTGATAGGTAAGGAGCGCTCCAAATGAATGAATTACCTGAAGTCGTGCGGCTGCTTATTTTCCTGGTGGGAATTATTGGTTTTGCCGCTTTGAATGCCGCCTACCTTGTCTGGGTGGAAAGAAAGGGCGCCGCGCATATTCAACGCCGAATCGGACCGAAAGAAGTGGGACCCTTTGGCCTTATCCAGCCCCTTGCCGACGGTGTCAAGCTGATGACCAAGCAACTCCTGGTTCCAGCCGGAGTTGATCCGATACTGTTCAAGGTTGCGCCAATATTGCTGCTGGTCCCGGCGATCATGAGTTTTCTGGTTATCCCGTTCAGTGAAGATCTGGTGGGTCGGGATATCAACATCGGTCTTCTTATGATATTTGCCTTTGCATCAGTGAATGTCTTTGGAGTTCTTATCGGCGGCTGGGGGTCGAACAATAAGTATGCGGTGATTTCCGCTGCCCGTGCTGTTTCCCAGAATGTTGCCTATGAAATTCCCATGCTGCTGATCGTCATTTCAATCGTCATGGTGTCAAATACCATGAACCTCAATGAAATTATCAGGCAGCAGGCCGGCTGGTTCTTTAACTGGAATGTCTGCCGTATTTGGGTTAATCCATTGATGCCCATTGCTTTTGTCGTATTCTTTATCTGTTCTCTCGCCGAAACTAACCGGGCGCCATTTGATCTTGCCGAGGCGGAAAGTGAGCTCATTGCTGGTGCTTATACCGAATATTCCGGCATGGGATTCGGAGTTTTCTTCATGGGTGAATATGCCAATATTGTTATCGGCTGCGCCTTGACAACGATCCTTTTCCTTGGGGGTTGGCAGTCACCCATTCCTTGGAGTCCTGCGGGTTTGCTCGGCACTTTATGGGGGGTATCCTGGTTTCTGGTGAAAATGTATTTTCTCATCTGGACGGTTGTCTGGATTCGTTGGACCTATCCCCGAATTCAATTTTATTACCTTCTTAATCTTTCCTGGAAGATACTAATTCCTTTTGCTCTGATTAACTTGATTCTAACCGCTGCCATGATAAAGGTGTTTTGACCATGAGTGGATACTTTGAAGATATTTATACCGGGACAAAGAGCCTGGGGATAGGACTCGGGATTACGATCAAGGCTTTTTTCCAGCCGGTGGTCACCCTGCAGTACCCTTACGAGACCATCAAAATGTCTGCCAGGTTCCGGGGCCATATTGAGCTTGTTGGCAGTGAAGAAACCGGGGAGCCTTTATGTATTGTCTGCGGAATGTGCCAGAAAGCCTGTCCTTCAGGCTGTATCACCGTGGCCGGAGAAAAACCCGAAGGTTCAAAGAAAAAGGTTCTGACCCATTATATTCTTGATTTTACAAAATGCAGCCTCTGCGGTCAGTGCGTTGAAAGCTGTAAACCGGGCGCCATTACTTTTTCCAAGGATTATAATCTCGCCGGGCCTCGGAAAGAGGATTATGTCTTTGATCTCTTGAAAAGACTTACAGAGAGGAATTCATGATGTTATTCACAGCTGAAGGACTTTCCGGTGTTGTTTTTATTGGATTTATCGGAATTACCCTTGTCGGTGCACTGATTGCCGTACATGCTGAAAGGCTTATTCGCAGTGTATGCGGCCTGGCAATTTGTTTCATAGGAATTTCCGGGCTGTATTATTTTCTCCACAGTCCCTTTGTTGCGCTCATGGAGATGCTGATTTATGTCGGGGCTGTGTGCGTCACTATCGTTTTTGCAATAATGCTTGCCGACTCCCACCCTGAAAAACAGGTGGGTAAGCGTAATGTTCTCACCGGGGCTTTGAGTTTTGCTGTTGCATCCATAATTTTTTTGGGGGTCCTCATTCTGGCGAGAAGAACTGATTGGCTGGCCTGCGGCGCCAAAGAAAACAACGGCTCGATGATGGAAGTCGGCAAGTCGCTTCTCACCACCAACAGCATGGTTTTCGAGTTAATTTCAATAGTACTTCTGGTTGCAATTATCGGTTCGCTGGTCCTTGCTAGGTCCGGCAGGGAGAGATCATGAACATACTCACGATAAGTAATAATCTGGAAACTTACCTGGTGATCGGAGCGTTTCTTTTTGCTTTGGGTTTTTATGGTTTGTTGAGTCGTCAGACCTTTATTGGAATGCTGATTGCCGCGGAGCTGATACTTTCCGGCGCATCGATCAACTTTATGGCCTTTAATCGTTTTCTAGCACCCGACCCAACAGTCGGTCAGATATTTACCTTGTTTATTATGGGTATTGCTGCTGCTGAGGCGGCAATCGCTCTCAGTATTATAATTGCTGTTTATCGCAATTATAAGTCCATAAACACCGAAGATGTTGTGGAACTCCAAGGTTAGGAAAAGGAAATAGGATCATGGAATTAGAGGTCGTTCAATCCTGTAAACCGCTTTATGCCATACTTGCGGCACTGGTAGGCACTATACTTGTGATGCTGAACGGGAAAAAGCCCAACGTTCGGGAGGCCTGTTCATTTTTTGCATCAGTGGTCATGTTCGGCATAATTGTGTCGATGATCCCAACTATACTCTCTGGCAAAACACTGGTCTGCGAGCTTTTTTCCATCCTGCCTCCGGTCGATGGTCTCGGGAAGTTAAGCTTTACCCTGCGAGCAGATGCCTTTTCAATGATTTTTGCAGTTGCCGCCTCCTTTTTGTGGATTTTAGCAGTGTTTTATTCCATGGGCTATATGCGCGGACTTAATGAGCATGCACAGACCAGGTTTAATGCCTGTTTCGCCCTTTCACTCTTCGGTGCAATGGGTGTTGCATTTTCCGACAACATGCTCACCCTGTATCTTTTTTACGAAATAGTCAGCATCTGCACCTATCCTCTGGTTGCTCATCATCAGGATGAAGAAGGCTATGCAGGCGCAAGAAAATATATTGTTTACCTGACCACAACGGCAAAAGGACTGCTGCTGCCGGCTCTGGTGCTTATCTACGTATTGACCGGCACCCTTGATTTTGCCAACAATATGCACACCGGAATCTTTCCGGGCGGCGCCAACGCAACGGTAGTTACTGTTCTGTATATTTTCTGTATTCTTGGT
Organism: Pseudomonadota bacterium; assembly: GCA_018823135.1. Lineage (NCBI taxonomy): Bacteria > Pseudomonadati > Pseudomonadota > Pseudomonadota bacterium. The sequence goes on along the minus strand of JAHJJF010000141.1, from coordinate 21,099 downwards.
TTTGCTAAAAATGGTGTGATGCCGGTTCATCACTGGTTACCGGGGGCGATGGTTGCACCGACCCCTGTCAGTGCTCTTCTTCATGCGGTTGCGGTAGTCAAGGTCGGTGTATTTTCTACCACCAGAGTCATGTTATATGTCTTTGGTGTTGACACGATGAGTGCCTTGAATCTCGGGATTCCCACCGCCTACTTTGTATCGTTTACCATTCTCATGGCATCGGTTATTGCTATTTCAAAAACCAACCTCAAAGCTCGTCTTGCTTATTCAACTGTCAGTCAGCTTTCCTATATTATTCTTGGCGTCGCCTTGTTGACACCGTCGGCCATTGAAGGCGGACTTATCCATATTGCCAATCATGCCTTTTCCAAAATCACCCTCTTTTTCTGTGCAGGCGCAATCTATGTTGCTTCCCATAAAAAAGATATATCAGAAATGGGCGGGCTTGGCCGGACCATGCCTTTTACCTTCGCAGCATTTGGTATTGCATCGCTCAGTATGATCGGCGCCCCACCGGTTGCTGGTTTCGTTACTAAATGGAAACTACTGATGGGGGCCATGGAGTTGAGCGGTCACCAGATCAGTTTTCTATTGATTCTTCTTGCAAGTACATTACTCAATGTCGGTTATTTTGCGCCGGTTACCTTTAAGGCGTTTTTTGGAAAACGCCCCGAGGGGGAGGTCTATGAAGGGGTTAAAGAAGCGCCTCTCTCCATGGTGATTCCTATTATGATTGCAGCGATAATTTCTGTAGTTATCGGTATTTATCCGGACTTCATGATGAATTTTGTTAAGGCGGTGACAGGATGATTGTCAATTTGATCGATTTCTTGCGGGATCGGCTGAAAACAGTTGTAAGAATATGTTATGCGATTCTTGCCATGTTGGTAGTGTACGACATTATTTTTGTGGATAAAACGCATGCCCACACCTGGATGGAAATGAAGATTCCCGGATGGTGGGCCATATTTGGATTTATTGCCTGTGTTCTTATTATCATACTGTCTAAATGGTACGGTCATTTGGGAATTATGACCCGAGAGGATTATTATGACTGATTTTATACATCCCGCACTTATAATGATAATAGGTGCCTTTGCCTTGCCCTTTTTCAGGGGTGCGGCAAGAAAGCCCTACCTGGTTCTGGTGCCGGCACTGGCGTTTTTAGGTGTTGTGAAAATGCAGTTGGGCGGTGTTGAAGGAACCTTCGGCGTTTATAGTTTCATGGACTGGACCCTGACCTTTGGGCGGGTTGACAGGCTGAGCCAGGTCTTTGGGCATATTATGACATTAATGTGCATTATCGGCACCATCTACGGTATGCATGAGAAGGAAGATTCTCAGTTTATTGCGGCATGGCTTTATGTTGCAGGTTCTTTAGGGGTTATTTATTGCGGCGACTATCTGGTTCTTTTCCTGTTCTGGGAGCTCATGGCGTTTTCTTCGGTATTCCTGGTCTGGTTTAGACGCCGGAAACAATCACTGGCCACCGGCTACCGTTATCTGCTGGTTCATACCGCGGGCGGTCTGGCGCTTCTTGCCGGAATGGTGTTGCGTTATCAGGCAACCGGCGGTGATTTATCATTCGGACAACTGGATGTCAAGACCCCTGAATTATACACCTACCTGATCATGATCGGTTTTATTCTTAATGCTGCAGTTCCACCATTTCATGCTTGGCTCCCAGATGCTTATGGTGAAGCAACAGTCGGTGGGGCGGTTTTTATGTGCGCCTTTACGACAAAGACTGCGGTTTACGCCTTGGCCCGCGGATGTGCAGGTTTTGAAATACTCGTGCCGCTGGGCGTCTTCATGGCTCTCTATGGGGTTGTTTATGCGGTGCTTGAAAATGATAGCCGGCGTCTCCTCGCCTATCATATTATATCCCAGGTCGGCTATATGGTCACCGGTGTGGGAATCGGAACCGAGATGGCGATCAACGGTACCTGCGCCCACGCCTTTGCACATATCCTCTATAAAGGCTTGCTCTTTATGGGTTGCGGCTCGGTACTTTATATGACCGGCAAGAGCAAATTTTCCGATTTGGGCGGATTGTACAAGAAAATGCCCATGGCATTCATCTATACATTAATCGGCGGGCTGTCGATCTCGGCATTTCCCCTCTTTTCAGGATTTGTCAGTAAATCAATGATCGTTGCCGCCGGATTCAAGGACCATATGCTCTGGCCGGCATTTTTACTCACCCTGGCCTCTGCCGGAACTTTTCTCCATACGGGTCTGAAAGTCCCCTATTTCATCTGGTTCGGCAAGAATAACTGCAGCAAGGAAACCTGGGAAAAAGCAGCTGATCCGCCATGGAATATGCAGGTGGCGATGATTATCGCCTCATTCATGTGTATCTTTATCGGATGCTATACACCGTATCTCTATAATATGCTTCCCTATGCGGTCGATTATCATCCGTATAATCAATACCATCTTTCCGAGGCATTGCAGATTCTTCTTTTTACTGCCCTGGGCTTCTTCCTGCTCATCAAGAAGCTTGCTCCGGAACCGACTATCAGTATCGATATGGATTGGTTCTATCGGATGGGCGGTCGGGGTTTTTTCTGGCTCACCAGCAAACCCATCCAGTCTGTTGATGGCTGGGTAAGTGAGATTTACCGTTATCTCGGGCTCATTCCTTTGATGGTTACGGCTCGCTTCTGGTCATGGTTCGACTGGCATGCGATCGACGGGGTTGTGGATGGCACTGCAAGGTCTGTACGTTCACTTGGGGGTACTCTTCGGAGAGTCCAGAGTGGTCAGTTGCAACATAATATTTTTTATGCGGTTTCAATAATTGCGGTGCTGCTCATCGCTTTTGTGCTGGCATAATCATGAAGAGGTCATGATAATATGGAATTTCTCATACTGAATGATAGTTATCACATCTTTGGTATCGGCATTTTAAGTGCCCTTATCTTCCTGCCTCTGGCAGGTGCTCTGATAATGTTTTTCATTCCCGGCGAAAATGCTTCCAAGCTTGCAGCTTTATTCATTACTGTGCTTACAGCGGCAATTTCCTTACCCTTATACAGTCGATTTGACCTCGGAACCGCAAAATTCCAGTTTGCTGAGCATGTGACCTGGATTCCTGCCTTAAATATCAATTACACCTTGGGAATCGACGGAATAAGTCTTTTGCTTATCTTGATGACCACCTTACTCATGCCTTTATGCGTTCTTGGCTCCTGGAAGTATATTACCAAGCGCGTCAAGGAGTTTATGATCTGCCTGCTGATTATGGAAACCTCCATGCTCGGTGTTTTCATGGCCCTGGATTTTGTGCTTTTTTACGTTCTCTGGGAAGCCATGCTCATCCCCATGTATCTGCTTATCGCCATCTGGGGTGGCCCACGTAAGACCTATGCCTCCATCAAGTTCTTTCTGTATACCCTTGCCGGTTCGGTCATGCTTCTTGTGGCAATCATCGCGCTATACCTACATAACAACTATAGCTTTTTCATACCCGAGATGATGGGCCAGCCCTACTCGTCATGCTTTCAGTTCTGGGTTTTTCTTGCTTTTTTCCTGGCTTTTGCCATCAAGGTTCCGATGTTTCCTTTTCATACATGGCTTCCTGCCGCACATGTTGAGGCGCCGACAGCAGGAAGTGTGGTGCTTGCCAGTGTGCTGCTGAAAATGGGAACTTACGGATTCTTGCGATTCTGCCTGCCGATTACCCCGGAGGCAACCTTTGTTTTTATGCCATATGTACTTTGGCTTTCCATTGCCGGCATTCTTTACGGTGGTTTTACAGCGCTGGCGCAAAGCGACATGAAAAAACTGGTCGCCTACTCCAGTGTCGGCCATATGGGTTTTGTCACATTGGGAATTTTTGTCCTTAATAAGCAGGGCATTGAGGGAGCAATTCTTCAGATGATCAATCACGGCGTCACAACCGGAGCCCTCTTCCTCTGTGTCGGAATGATCTACGAGAGAACCCACAGCAGAGAATTGGCTATGGCCACAGGTATTGGAAAATATATGCCGGTGTTTGTGACCTTCCTTGCTTTCTTTTCGTTGTCTTCATTAGCTTTTCCAGGAACCAACAGTTTTGTCGGAGAATTTTTAATCCTTGTAGGTGCATTTACCAAATCAAAGCTTATTGCCGCTTTTGCGATTCCTGGAGCGGTACTGGCAGCCGCCTATATGCTTCGAATGCTTCAGAAGATTGTCTGGGGTGGGGCTTCGAATCCCGACCAGTCTCATCTTTCTGATCTTTCAGCACGCGAGATTCTGACTCTTGCTCCTCTCCTGTTATTTGTCTTCTGGATCGGTCTGGCTCCTGCTCCGTTTATGGATGTTATGCACGTAAGTGTTTCACACTTGCTTGATCAGGTAAATTCGGCAGCGCCCGGTCCTATTACAGTAGTTCAGGCGCTCATTCCGTAACACATTTTGTATTTTGGTGTTGGCATTAAGGAAAATCACTGAAGGAAAATCAACATGAATCTAGCGTTATTCGCACCAGAATTATTCTTATTATTCGGCAGTCTGGTTCTATTTCTGATCAGCCTTGGGAAATCCAATGCCAAATCTGCCCGCAATGCAACAATATTCATCGCTTTGATTAATGTTGTCATCTGCCTTTCGACCATGGGGCAGAATGGCACTCTCTTTTATGAGGCATATCAGGTTGATCTGTTTTCTCAATTTTTCAAAGTTGTCATTTCTGCTGGTTTTGCTTTTGTAGTGTTATTTGGCTGTGATCTCAAAGGGATCAACAAGGATATCCGCGCTGAATACTATTTGTTCATGATGTTGAGCACACTTGGTCTGGTTATGCTGGTCAGCTGTGTTGAGCTTCTTGCCATGTTCATTGCTCTCGAACTTTCATCTTTTTCACTCTATCTGCTTGTCCCCATGCGGGATGATCGGGCCGGCCTCAAAATCCAGATGGAGTCGGCGATCAAATATATACTTTTTGGGGTTGTTGCAACAGGGATCATGCTTTTCGGTATGAGTTATCTCTTTGGACTGACCGGATCAACCTATTTTGTTGAAATGATTCCGAAACTGCATCAGATGTACACCATGCCTGTGGCGATTGTCGCTATTGCCATGTTTATGGGAGGCTTTTTTTTCAAGCTCGCAGTTTTTCCGTTTCATTTCTGGGTGCCAGATGTCTATCAGGGGGCATCCAATGAAACCACCGCATTTATCGCCTCCATACCTAAAATTGCGGCTGTTGCAATGCTCATACGAGTTATAACTCTTGTCTCTCCCAGCAGTGATATAATAGTTACCATGCTGATGATACTTTCTGTGGGTTCCATGTTCTATGGAAACCTGATTGCCCTGGTGCAGAAAGATATCAAACGTTTACTTGGCTTTTCAGGTATTGCCCATGCGGGGTTTGTGCTGATTGGTCTTCTTACCCTCAAGGATTCCGGGTACGCCACGGCCATATATTATATTATCGGTTATCTGGTAATGAATATGGCCTGCTTTCTGGTTATCTGTAAAGTTTCTCGCGAGGGTGAAAATGTTACGATTGATGATTTGAGCGGCCTGCATCAGCGGGCTCCTTTATTGGCCTTAACTCTAGGTGTGGGGATGTTTGCCCTAGCCGGAATTCCTCCCTTTGTTGGTTTTATGGGGAAATTCATGCTTCTTGCCGGGGCATTGAAACAAGGCCATTTGATTCTTGTTATTCTGGCGGCTTTAAACACCGCAATAGCAATATATTATTATCTTTCCGTGGTTCGTGTCTCATACACAACTGATCCAGAAGATCGCCCTGCCGTACCGGTTGACGGTGTGACATGGGCTGTCAGCATCACCTTAATGATTATTATCATTGCCATGGGTGTTCTTCCTTCAAAGATTGTCGATATGGCAACAGCTGCGGTTAATGTAATCACCGTTATGCCTGGAAACTAGGTTCTGTTTTCTTACGGTTGAATACGCCTCTTTTTTGTGTTTTCTTGACAAGAAATAAAATTGCTGTATAGTATCGCATTGGTTTTGAGCGGACATAGCTCAGCTGGTAGAGTACAAGCTTCCCAAGCTTGGTGCCGCGGGTTCGAATCCCGTTGTCCGCTCCAAGTAATCGAAGCTTGACGCCATCTGCGTTGTCCGGCGTGATTATATTCCTCTGGGGCCAACGTTTTCTGCGTGTTATATCCAGAAAGCGTTTTTACTGTTCTGGTGGAATCCGCGTTGTTGGATTATGGTCCAGCGAGTTGGTTCATGCGGGGATGAAAGTGGGCAGTTGCCCGCTTTTTTTATTTTAATATCGAAGAAAGAACAACGTTAAATTATATATGCAAAAAATACCTTGTGTGTCCAGACGGGCAAACTGGTTCGAAGCTGAGAATATAAATGACGAAGAAGGATACCGGTGCTGTTGCTCAGCCGGAAATAATTACTGCCATTGAAAAGTTCGTGCAACCAATAGTTGCAGACCTGGGCCTTGAGCTGGTTGAGGTTCAATACCGGCGTGAGCCTAGCGGGATAGTGCTCAGAATTATTATATATAAGGCAGAAGGCGTTTCCATTGATGACTGTGCTGGTGTGAGCCGACAGGTCGCGCATATTCTCGAAGTCGAAGACCTGATTGACCAGGCATATAACCTGGAGGTGACATCACCCGGCCTTGACCGGCCTCTTGTGAAAGAAAAGGATTTTATTCGTTCCAAGGGGAAAGAAGTAAAGGTAATAACTTCTGAGCCAGTTGATGGCGATAATGTCCATGTCGGTATTATTGAAAATTTTGAGAATAGTGTATTATCCTTGCAAACCGGTAAAGGTTTGGTGAAGATTGATTTTGATTTGATCTCCAAGGCGAAACTGGTAATCAGATTTTAGGCCTGTCGGATAATGGTGTTTGAGTCAACCCCTAATAAAGGGACCGGCTTCGGATTTATGCAGCCGCAAGAAAATAATTTGCAAGTTACCTATGCATTGTGATCATATTTGGTTTAATCATATAGCGGAGAAAAGTGATGCTTTCGGATTTGAAAAGAATAATTGATCAGATCAGCAGGGATAAAGGTATTGACCGCAACCTTTTAGTTGAGGCCCTTGAGGATGCCGTTTTGTCTGCCGCAAAAAAGAAGTTCGGAGCGCGGCGAGATCTGGAAGTAAGATTCAACGATGAGCTGGGAGAAGTGGAGTTATTCCAGTTTCGAACCGTAGTTGAGAAAGTTGAAGATGACCAGACCCAGATATCTTTTGAAGATGCCATAGTTCTTGATCCTGATGTCCAGATAGATGATGATTTAGGCAGTAAGATGGAGAATGTCGCCGACTTGGGGAGGATTGCCGCCCAATCAGCAAAACAGGTAATTATCCAGAAAATGAAGGATGCTGAAAGGGATGTTATTTTTGAACTCTACAAGGATCGAAAAGGGGAAATCATCAATGGTATAGTTCAGCGATTTGAACGAGGAAATATCATTGTAAACCTTGGACGCACCGATGCGATTTTGCCAAGCAGTGAGCAGATGCCCCGGAGATCATATCGGCAGGGGGACCGCATCAGGGCCTATCTTCTTGACGTTCGACACACGGTCCGGGATCCACAACTGATTTTGAGCAGAACCTGTAATGAGTTTCTCGCAAAACTTTTCACAATGGAAGTTCCTGAGATTTCCGAAGGTATAGTCAAGATTATGGGGGTTGTCAGAGAACCCGGCGCGCGTGCGAAAATCGCTGTTACCTCCACTGAATCAGATGTTGATCCTGTAGGCGCCTGTGTTGGCATGAAGGGCTCGCGGGTTCAAAATGTTGTCCAGGAACTTCAGGGTGAAAAGATTGATATCGTGCCCTGGAGCCCTGACCCGGCACGCTTTGTTTCCAATGCCTTGGCACCGGCCCAGATTTCCCTGGTGGTAGTAGACGATGAAAAAAAGACATTGCTTGTAGTGGCGCCGGATGATCAATTGTCACTGGCAATCGGCCGACAAGGTCAGAACGTCCGCCTGGCATCGGCATTACTGGGTTGGAAGATTGATGTCAAAAGTGAACAGCGCTACGCGAAACTTGTTGAGGAGGGCTATCAGTCTCTTCTTGCAGTGGAAGGGGTTAATGATAACCTTGCAGATAACCTTTATGACGCGGGATTTTCATCCATGCAGGAGTTGGCATCGGCATCCATTGCAAGTCTCAGTCAGGTCGAAGACGTTGATGAGGCAAAGGCCACCGAACTCATAAGTGACGCAAAAATTGCTGTTGAAAACAAACCAGTGGAAGAATCTGTTTCTGAAGATGTAACCGATGAGTCCGGGACTGATTCTGCGCCAACAGAAGAACAGAAAAAGCAAGGGTGATACGATAATCCGGCGGCAAAGTCGGTTTACTTGATCCTCTGCAGGAAATGAAGATGAAGAGTGTTCCTTTCCGGACCTGCCTTGGGTGCAAGAAAAAGAAGCCTCAAGATACATTGTGGAGATTTGGAGCGGATAAAAACGGCAGGATTGTGTGGGATGACACGAATACAATGCCCGGCCGAGGTGCATATAGTTGCAGGAGTTACGAGTGCTACATTTTTTTCTGTAAAAATAAAAATCGGTTGTCCGCGGCATTGAGAAGAGAAATTACAGGCTGCGATCAAACAATGCCTGGACATGATGATTAGAAGAGTCTGATTCATTGTTCAGGTGATTTTTCGGCAGTTAAATAATAGCTTTAAGTGAAAGCGGTTTCCGTAGAAGAGATATTCAGGAGTATAGAATGAGTAAAATCAGGGTTTACGAATTGGCCAAGGAAATAGAAATGGACAGTAAGGTGATGGCGGCCAAGCTCATTGATTTGGGATATGATGTTAAATCATATAATTCGTCTCTTGATGAAGAGATAGCCAATGAAATCCGTGAAAAAATGCAGGATTTAACAACTCAGGTTGAAAGAAAAAGAATCCAGACCAAGGGGCAGACGACCATCATCAGACGTCGTACTCGATCAGTCCCTCTGGAGGGGCCGGTGGTTGATGATATACCGGAAGAAACCTCTGATGAAGTATTCCCTGAAGTTTCGGAGAACGAAGATCTCGAAAAGGCGGCGCAAGCCTCTGATGTCGTTTCTGGTCAGGGCGGGGAGCCCGCAGAAAAGGCAGTAGAGCCGGAGCCTGCCGTGGAAACAGGACAAGAAGATGCGTCAGCAGCAGTAGAAGCCGAATCGTCTCCAGAAATTTTGCAAGTGGAGCAGGTAAAAGTCGAAGTGGAGGTTGAATCCAAAGCCGACCCGCAGGCGGCGTCCGAGGAGGAGGTTGCTGTAGAGGTCAGGCCAAAAGTCGATAAGAAACGTAAAGGGTTCGCTCGAGTCATCATGAAGGCGGCAATAGTTCTTCCTCAGGAAGAGCCGAAACCAAAGCCTAAGAAAGCCGCCAAGGCCAAAGGCAAGGTGTTGGAAAAGGATGGCGATCTTGATATCAAAGATTCTGGCGCGGCTGACCTGGACGCTCATGGCAAAGAGAAAAAAGGCAAAAGATTCGTTAAATTCCATACCGAGCCCAAGGAACGTTTCCGGCCAGGCGTAAAGAAAAAGGGCCGGGTTGACGTAGAAATTGAAGATGTGGATGCCTTTGGCGGGCGGATTCCTGCCGGGCTTCGAGTCGGCCGTACTCATCGACCGGGCGGTAAGAGGTCAAAGTTTTCAACTGCAGTGGAAGTTGCCGAGACCAAGGCAATCAAAAAACGAATAAAAATTTTGGAATTTATTTCTGTGGCCGATCTTTCCCATAGAATGGGGGTGCGTTCCAATGAGGTCATTGCCAAACTGATGGGGCTTGGACTCATGGCCACATTGAACCAGGCTTTGGATATTGACACCGCAACCCTGATTGCAACTGATTTCGGATACGAAGTCGAGGCAGGCATGACCGACGAGCAAAGTGTTCTGGACATCGAAGTAAAAGAACAAGGCGGCGAGGAATTTCCGCGTCCTCCGGTTGTTACGGTTATGGGGCATGTCGATCATGGGAAAACATCCATTCTTGATGCGATACGCAAAACCGATGTCGCTGCCGGCGAGGCGGGCGGTATCACGCAGCATATTGGCGCTCATTATGTCCGCTCAGTAAAAGGGGATGTGGTTTTCCTGGATACGCCTGGACATGCGGCGTTTACTGAAATGCGGTCCCGGGGCGCTAAGGTCACGGATGTGGTGGTTCTGGTGGTTTCCGCGGATGACGGCGTCATGGATCAGACCCGCGAGGCTATCAACCATGCCAGGGCTGCGGAAGTGCCCATTGTCGTGGCTGTAAATAAAATTGATAAGCCGAATGCTGATCCCGAGCGAGTGAAACGTGAACTTGCCGACTTGAACCTGGTAGCCGAGGATTGGGGTGGGGATACAATTTTTTGCGAAACATCTGCCAAGCAGAATATCGGCATTGAAGAATTGCTTGAGCAAATTTTACTTCAGGCCGAGATCCTTGAGTTAAAAGCCGATCCAAAGCGCTTGGCGCGCGGCAGGGTTATCGAGGCCCAGCTCCATAAAGGCCGCGGTCCGGTTGCGACAATTCTGATCCAGCAGGGAACGCTCAGGGTAGGTGATACCTTTGTGGTTGGTAATTTTTCCGGCAAAGTCCGGTCTCTTTCAAACGATAAAGGCGAGGATATCAAGGAAGCAGGTCCGTCTATGCCGGTTGAGGTTCACGGTTTAAACGGTGTGCCCCAGGCCGGAGATGAACTGGTTGTCGTTCTTGATGAAAAACTTGCTAAAAGCCTCAGCGCTCAACGACAGCTTAAAAGCCGTGAAATCGAGCTGGCGGTCACCTCAAAGATTTCTCTGGATAATCTCTATGAAAAATTAAAGGAAGGCGACATTAAAGAGCTGCGTGTCATCCTGCGGGCCGATGTGCAAGGTACCCTCGGGGCATTCGGCAAGGCGATTGAAGAGCTCAGCACCGATGAGATCAAGGTGAAGATTCTCCATGAGGGAACAGGAACCATACTTGAGGCAGACGTACTCCTGGCTGCGGCCTCCGAAGCGCTTATTATCGGTTTTAACGTCCGGCCCAATATTAAAATACAGGAGATGGCCAAGAAGGAAAAAGTCGACATCAGGTTTTACGATGTCATTTACCACGCCCTTGATGATATCCGGCTTGCGATGGTCGGCCTTCTCGATCCGACCTATGAAGAGAAAGTTATCGGTACTGTTGAAGTAAGAGAGACATTCCACGTTCCCAAGATTGGCACCATTGCCGGAAGTTATGTACTCACCGGCAAGATAGAACGGAACAGTAAGGTGCGTGTGTTGCGTGACGGGGTCGTAATGCATACCGGCAATGTGTCGTCGCTGAGACGATTTAAAGATGACGCCAAAGAGGTCCTGGCCGGATATGAATGCGGCGTTGGCGTTGAAAACTTTAATGATATCAAGATCGGCGATATATTCGAAGCCTTTGTCATGGTGGAACTTGAAAGGAAATTGTAATAGGTATGCAGTTTCGAGACTTATGAAATTGAGGTCAGTCAATGTCGAGAAGGTCTAAAGCCGGCCCGTTACCGGGAGTATTGGCAAAACCGAAAAGAAGACCGGCCCGGGTTGCCGATTCGATCAGAAATGAAGTGGCTCTCCTTGTTTTGCAGAAAATAAAGGACCCAAGGATAAAGAATATTACGATTACCAAAGTGAAGGTCACCGATGACCTCAGGAATGCAATAATTTTCTTCAGTTGCACTGAAGATCTGATGGATAGCGCTGAAAAAGGTCTTCTCAGTTCAAAAGGATTTATCCGGTCTCATCTGGCAAAAGAGTTAGGAATGAGGTGTGTGCCGGAGCTCAGTTTCGAAAGAGATCTCACCCTGTTTTATCAGGAAAATGTCGAGCGCTTGCTCAAAGATGTGTAAAGAACAATGGGTCATAATTTTCAAGAAATAATTGCAACAATCAACAAAGCCTCAAAAGTGTTGATTACTACGCATATTTTTCCTGACGGTGATGCGTTGGGCTCTCAACTTGCTCTGGGGAATATACTGGAATCCATTGGCAAGGAAGTATTTCTCTATGGAGAGGAAGAAGTAAATTATATGTACGATTTTCTTCCCGGCGGAGAAAAAATTAAGACCGAGCTTCCCGACCTGGACTCTGTTGACTGTATTGTCGCCCTTGACTGCGGCGATCAGTATCGTCTGGGAAAAGCAATGGACCGCCTGTTGGCGCATCCAATGGTGATTATGATTGATCATCATGCAGGGAATAAAGAATTCGGAAATTTGACCTGGGTGGAGCCGAAACGCGCTGCCACCGGCGAGATGGTATTTGATCTGGCAACTGCCCTAGATGCGGAATTATCAAGTGAGGCGGCATATTGCCTGTATACGGCAATCGTTTCCGATACCGGGTCTTTCAAATATAACTCGACAACCGCCGATACCTTCAGGATCGCCCGGGAATTGATATTTAAGGGCATAAGCCCTGCAGAAGTCGCAGGCAACCTGTTTGATAATTTTACCGAAGCGCGTCTTCACCTGATGAAAGAGGTTCTGGCAACACTTGCGCTTTACGATGAGAACCGAATTGCGGTAATCCATGTTACCCGGGAAATGTTTGAGAAGACGGGGGCAGGACGCGAAGACACCGAGACATTTATTAATTATCCCCGCTCTCTTGGCACCGTCAAAGTTGCGGTGTTTGTCAAAGAGGCCGAAAACGGTGAAATATCCGTAAGCCTCCGGTCAAAGGGGAATGGCTGTGATGTAGCCGCGGTAGCTTCGAAATTTGGTGGTGGCGGGCATCGTAATGCAGCTGGTTTCAGGATTCTGAATCAGTCGGTGGATGCGGTTCGCGACCAGGTTTTGGATGAAATTACCCCCGCAATTATTGTTTGAAATTCCTGGGGGTATGCTATAAAAGGATCTGAATTGTCCGTGCAGGACGCAATTGACCCGCTTGTTGAGGCTGGAATTTTTCTCGTTGATAAGCCGGTGGGGCCGACATCTTTTGAGATTGTCAGGGCTGTTCGTCGGGCTTTGAAGATCAAGAAGGTTGGGCATGCAGGCACACTTGATCCCTTGGCCTCCGGTTTGTTGATCGTCTGTGCAGGGAGAGCGGCAACCAGGGTTATTTCCCGGTTGATGGACGGGGAGAAGGAGTATGAAGCAACGCTTCAATTGGGCATTGAAACGGATACACAAGACATGCAGGGAAAGATAATTTCCCAACTGCCGGTCAATGAGATCGATTCGGATGAAATTAATCGATGTCTTGCAGATTTTACAGGAAAACAAACACAGACGCCGCCTAGTTTTTCGGCGTTGAAATATAAAGGAAAACCGCTTTATTATTATGCCCGAAAGGGCATTGAAGTTCCTGAAAAGGAGCCCCGAGAGATAGAAATCAAGAACATCAGCCGAATTGCCACAGGAAAGGATTTCTTGACCATCAGGGTAACTTGCAGTAAGGGGACATATATAAGGACTCTTGCTCAGGATATTGGCCGCAAACTGGGACCCGGCGCATGTATTTCTGCGTTGAGGCGTTTACGCAGCGGGCATTTTTCAGTACAGGATGCCTTGCCCGGTAAGGAACTAACCCATGGCGACAACGCCAGGGAGTTATTGCTGAGTCATAAACTGACAGTAGAAGACGTTCTCCAAGAAATTTGATTTAACCGGTTTGTCGGGCTGCGCAGCCTGACGGAAAATTATTTATAACGGAGGTTTTACAGTGACACTTCAAGCAGAACAGAAACGCGAAATAATCAATAAATTCAACATCCATGAGACTGATACCGGTTCTCCCGAGGTCCAGGTTGCGCTGTTAAGTGCGAGAATCACTTATCTCACCGACCATTTCAAGACCCACAAAAAGGATCATCATTCCCGACGTGGTCTTTTGAAGCTTGTTGGCCAGAGAAGGAGATTGCTCAATTACCTGAAGGGCAAAAGTATTGAAAAGTACCGGGAAGTCATTCAGGAGCTTGGAATCAGGAAGTAACAACTGATTCGTGTTTAAGCCGAGCGGTATTCCCCGGACTGCTTTCCAATGAAGCGCCGGGAAGATGTTTCTCCTGCTGAGGGTGAACGCATTAATGGTATGCTTTGGCCGGTAACGGCATGGAAGCGGCTTATTCTCTCAGTAAGGTCCCGGTAATTATGACCGGGAGATAAATGATACTATCCTGTAACAATAACCAGACAGTATCAAACCGGAACGCAATATAGATTGGTGTGTAAAAATTTCACAGACTCGCGAAGTTTGCATGTTTGCGATTCCGGCAAAATTATTATTCGAGGGGAGACTCTTGAAAACAGGTGGTAATTCAGCCTGAGGAGATTGTATGTACAAAAAAGTAGATGTGGAAATTGGCGGCCGGACCCTTACGGTTGAGAGCGGGCGACTTGCAAAACAGGCAAACGCCGCGGCTCTGGTGACCTATGGGGAAACCGTAGTTCTGGTTACCGCAACAGCTGCGAAAGATGCGCGGGAAAGTGTTGATTTTCTGCCTTTGACTGTTGAGTATCAGGAAAGATTTTATGCGGTTGGCCGTATTCCAGGCAGTTTTTTCCGGCGTGAAATCGGCCGTCCAACCGAAAAGGAAACCTTGTCGGCGCGTTTTATTGACCGACCGCTCAGGCCGTTATTCCAGGAAGGCTATCAGAATGAAACGCAAGTGATCGCAACCGTATTATCCATGGATCAGGAAAATGATCCGGATATGCTGGCGATGATCGGTGCTTCCTGTGCCTTGACGATTTCGGATATTCCTTTTTTAGGACCGATTGCCGGAGTAAGAGTCGGGTATATCGATGGCCAATATGTGCTTAATCCCGTCAAGACCCAGATTGATAAATCCCGCCTGAACCTGATTGTTGCCGGTTCCCGCAATGCCGTGGTCATGGTGGAAGGCGGAGCGGACAGTCTTTCTGAAGAACAGGTGCTGGAAGGAATTTTTTTCGGGCATCGGGCACTTCAGCCGATTCTTGATCTGCAGGAAGAGTTCAGAAATGAGATAGGCAGAGAAAAAATGAAGGTTCAGCCGCCGGTGATCAACGAAGCGTTGCGCCAGAAGGTTCGTGACATTGCAAACGCGGATATGCGAATCGTCATCACAACCGCCGATAAACAGCAGCGCAGTGATCTTTTTCATCACCTCGAAAAGAAAATGCTCGGAGAACTCGGCGAAGAATTCTCCTCGAGTATTCCCGAGGCCAAAAGTCATTTGTACGATTTGAAGAAAACCATGATGCGTGATCGTATCGTCAAGGACAAGACCAGGATCGACGGCAGGGGGTTTGATGAAATCCGGCCGATTACCAATGAAGTGGCGTGTTTGCCCAGGGTTCACGGATCAGCTTTATTCACCCGGGGTGAAACTCAGGCCTTGGTAACCGTGACCCTTGGCAGCTCCGGGGACGAGCAGAAGGTAGAATCCCTGTACGGCGAATCAACAAAGCCGTTCATGCTGCACTATAATTTTCCTCCCTACTGTGTCGGCGAAGTCCGGTTCATGCGCGGCCCCAGCCGGCGTGATATCGGCCACGGCGCTCTGGCGGAACGGGCAATCAGCGCGGTGCTGCCGGATAACGGCGATTTTCCCTATACCATCAGAGTTGTTTCCGAGATCATGGAATCCAACGGCTCTTCTTCCATGGCCTCGGTCTGCGGCGGTAGCCTGGCATTAATGGATGCCGGCGTACCCATAAAAAGCCCGGTCTCCGGAGTTGCCATGGGATTGATTAAAGACGGCGACACCATCGTTGTGCTTTCAGACATCCTTGGTGATGAAGATCACCTGGGAGACATGGATTTCAAGGTTACCGGCACCGCGGAGGGGATCACCGCCCTGCAGATGGATATCAAGATTGAAGGGGTGTCCCGGGAAATCATGTCAAAGGCCCTTGACCAGGCCCGCGGCGGCAGGCTTCATATCCTCGGCGAAATGGTCAAGGCCATTGCGGCGCCCCGCAAAGAACTGCCGGCCCATGCCCCCAAAGCCTTTGCCTTACAGATCAATCCTGACAAGATTCGTGATATTATCGGCCCGGGGGGCAAAGTCATCAAGGCTATGACCCTGGAGTTCGGAGTGAAGATCGATGTCGACGATTCCGGCAAGGTGACGATTTTTGCGCCCAACGGTGAAACTGCCGATGCAGCGGTTGCGCGGATTAAATCCCTCACTGAAGAGGCCGAGATTGGTAGAATTTACACCGGCATAGTGCAGAAAATTGTCGATTTCGGGGCTTTTGTGCAGATCCTTCCAGGGCTTGACGGCCTGGTTCATATTTCCGAATTGGATAACAAGAGAGTGGAAAAAGTAACCGATGTTCTCAAGGAAGGCGATGAAGTGAGGGTCAAAGTTCTGGACATTGACCAGCGTGGTAAAATTCGCCTGAGCCGCAAAGCGGTACTTGCGGAACAGGAATAAGATAGAGAAAATATGCACGGATTTGCTGAAATGGGGACAGACTATTGTTTTGTATAAATAAATCGGTTCCCGTTTTTATTTGACGATGTATAAGAAATCTACTCTCAAAAATGGTGTCCAAATTGTAACGGAGCGGCTTGAATCCCGCTCCGTTTCTGTTGGTATCTGCGTTGAAGTCGGGTCCCGGGATGAAGGGGCCGAGAATAATGGCTATGCGCATTTTGTCGAGCATATGATGTACAAGGGCACAGCCAGACGAACGCCCCTGGAAATCGGCAAGGAGCTCGACGTTCTGGGCGGCATGTCAAACGGCTATACAACCAGGGAGGGCACCTGCTTTTATGCCACCGTTCTTGCCGACAAACTTCCGGAATTGCTGGATATTTTCTCCGACATTATCCTCCATTCCATCTTCAGCCCGGAAGAAGTTGTTCGCGAGCGAGATGTAGTCCTCCAGGAAATAAGCATGGTGGATGATACGCCCGACGATCTGATCCACGATCTTTTTGAAGGAGCCCTCTGGGGAGATCATTCTCTGGGGCAGACTGTTCTCGGCAGGCGCGAGGTCATTGAGAAAGTTGATTCTCCGGGTATCAGGCAATTTGTAAAAGAACATTATACCGGTGACAGATTTGTCATTGCCGCCGCCGGTCAAGTAGATCATGACTCCTTTGTCGCTGCTGTGGACAAGGCCTTTTCCCTGGTATCTCAACACTCGAAGAATACCCTGGAGCGAACGGCTCCTGTCCTGCTGCCTTCCCGAAGAAATATTCTGCACAAGCCCCTTGAGCAGCAGCATGTGGTAGTCGGCACGTACGGTCTTCAAGCCGATGCCGAGGAGCGCTATGCGCTGATTCTCCTCAATACCGTGTTCGGCGGCAACATGAGTTCCAGGCTGTTCCAGGAAATTCGTGAAAAGCGCGGCCTGGCCTATTCGGTTTATTCCTTTGTCTCCTCATACGTTGACAGCGGTCATGTGGGCATTTATCTTGGAGTGGATCCTGCCAGCACCGAAAGTGCGCTTGCGGTGATCGCCCGGGAGATCGATAAATTACGCACGCAGCCTGTGACTCCGGAAGAACTTGCCAATGCCAAGGATTATGCACGGGCTTCGATGCTGCTGGCATCGGATAATATGGAGAGCAGGATGATGCGCCTGGCCAGAAACGAAAGCTGTTTGCATCGTTTCGTTGATCTTGAAGAAGTGACCGATGCCATCACCCGGGTGAGCGATGCGGAAATTCTTGAGCTTGCCGGTCGGCTGTTCGGCAAAAGGCATTTATCCGCCGCCGCCATCGGCCCCTTGGATTCCGGGGCGCTGGATAAGATTTTACATCAGATGATCGAGGATTGAGATGATCGAACAACATTCTGTCCCTGTTCAATTTTGCTGGCTTAATCCGGAGCGTGATGCGGATTTGAACCTGCCGGTTTATCATTCGCATCTGGCTGCGGGTATGGATGTCGCTGCGGCGGTTTCCGTGCCGGTGGTTCTTGAACCCGGCGCGATCAAGCTGCTGCCCACAGGATTTGCCGTAGCCATTCCAGCGGGCTATGAAATCCAGGTACGGCCGAGAAGCGGGCTTGCGGTGAAACACGGGATTTCGATAATCAATGCCCCGGGCACCATTGACGCCGACTATCGCGGTGAAGTGAAGATCGGCCTGATCAATCTCGGGAACAAGCCTTTCACGGTCAACCGCAATGACCGGATCGCTCAACTCATCCTCGCGCCGGTTTGCCGCGCCTCTCTTGAGCAGGTTGACAAGCTTGACGAAACTGTTCGGCAGGACGGAGGGTTCGGGCATACAGGGATATGATGCGTTTTTGTGTTCTTGGCAGCGGCAGCAAAGGCAACTCCACCTTCATTGAATCAGGGGAAACCAGGATTCTCATCGACTCAGGCTTTTCCGGCAAGGAAACCGCCCGGCGCCTTGCTGAAGTCAATGTGGACATTGCGCTTCTATCCGGAATAATCGTCACCCACGAGCACACCGACCATGTCAAAGGTGTGTCGATTCTTTCCAGACGCTATAAACTTCCCGTATTTGCCACCGCCGCAACCTTTGCCGCGGCTATGGATTTGAAATCTTCCCATGCATGCCATGAGATTTCCCCTGGCACGGCCTTTAGTCTTGAAAATCTTGTTATCCATCCCTTTGCCATTTCCCATGATGCTGCCGACCCGGTGGGATTCGTGGTCAGCAATAACCTTTTTTCATTGGGGTACTGCACGGATACCGGCGTAGTTTCGCGCTTGATGCAGCACCGTTTGTCCAGCTGTCATGGGCTCATCCTCGAATGTAATCATGATCCTGAGATGCTTAAAACAGGACCGTATCCTGAAATGCTCAAACAGCGGGTGCGTTCAAAGGTCGGTCACCTTGCCAATGCCGAGGCCGTCAATTTTTTAAGGGAACTTCTGCATGAAAACATGCAGTATGTGGTGCTTGCCCATATCAGTGAAACCAATAACCACCCTGAAAAAGTCCAGCAAACTCTTGCAGAAATAATCAACACTGATAACGGCCCTGACCCGCGGATCAGTCTTGCACACCAGGACAGGCCCGGGAAAATGTTCATTCTTAAGGGGAGTCCAGGGTGAAGCCGGCCGGTCTCAAAGGCTGCTATCCGTGGAAAATCGGCGCACCATCCTATGTTATGCCAGGCGATATCATCACCAATGTCCGCTTGTTAAAAAATCATCTGGACGATGTCCAGATTCTCTGTTTTGAAAGCAGTGAAAACGTCATTCTTGAACACGACATCCCCCTTGGAAGATTAGAGGAAGCGTCCTGGAAAAGCGGTTTGACCTATACGGTTCACCTGCCCACCGATATGCATCTCGGCGCTTCGGATCCTGCCTTGCGGGAAAAAGGCATTGCCGAGATTTGCCGGGTGATGGAATATTTTCAGCCGCTTTCGACACGATGTTTTGATCTGCATCTGGCGCCCGAAGAGCTGGCCGCTGCTGTCTGGCTGGAAAATCTGGACAAATCCCTGGAGGCTCTATCCAGAAAACTTGGACCGGACACAGAGAAAATCTGTATCGAAAATATCGACTATCCGGTTGAGCAGATCCTGCCGCTTATCGACAAACACCGCTTTTCATTGTGCCTGGACCTCGGGCATATTCGCAGGTACGGCGACGATTGGGAGCGGGCATTGGAACGCATCAGCGCTGCCCGCCATATACACTATCACGGATATTCGAAAGGTAAGGACCATCAGGCATTAACCGATGATGATCTGGAACGGACAAAGGATCTTGGAAGAATATTAAAGGAGACAGGGTTTGCCGGAGTTGTGACGTTGGAAATATATGATCTGAAAATGCTTGAGGCCTCAGTTGCTCATCTTCACAAGGCCTGGGGTCAATTCCTGCATTCATAATCTGAGAATTTTCTGACGATTCACACTGTATCTTTTTCTATAATACATGAAAAATATTATCCAAAACCCCGGCATGCCGGGGTTTTTCTCGTTGTACAATCAATGAAATGTTGCGTTTAGTAAATTGCCTTGCTAGGTTGATAACATCAGTTGAAACAAGGTGTTCTGGAGATATTCTGACCGACTTGGAATGGGAATAATCAAGGATGACAGACTCTGACCATCAAGGATGGTTGCCTGCGGAATTGCAATAACGCCCGCTGGACTTTTTCCCTTACATTGAGTTATGACCTGCGAACAGCATGCCCGCGAAAAGATCGATCAACTGCTTACCGAAGCCGGTTGGCTGGTTCAGGATGTCAAGGACACCAATATCTATGCCGCTAAGGGCGTTGCTATCCGCGAATTTCCTCTTAAACAGGGGCACGGCTTCGCCGATTATCTCCTCTATGTCGATGGCAAGGCTGCCGGCGTCATCGAAGCAAAAAAGACCGGCACCACCCTGACCGGGGTTGAAACCCAGTCCGACAAATACGCCAAGGGCCTGCCCGATAGCCTTCCAGCTTGGACCAGGCCGCTCCCTTTTTGTTATCAGTCCACCGGCGACGAGACCCGCTTCACCAACAATCTCGATCCAGCGCCCCGCTCCCGTCAGGTCTTTGCCTTTCATAAGCCTGATTATATCTTCGGGGAAGCCGAAAAAATCCCCAGCCAAACCGCCGAAGCCAGCCCCGAATACCTCAGCCTCCACTCCACCCTCCGGGGTCGTCTCCAACACATGCCCCAGCTTATCGAAGAGGGCTTCTGGCCCGCCCAGATCCAGGCAGTCAAAAATCTCGAAAAATCCCTGGCCAAGGACTGCCCCCGGTCGCTTATCCAGATGGCCACCGGCAGCGGCAAGACCTTCACCGCCATTTCCATTATCTACCGGCTCATTAAATTCGCCGGAGCCAAGCGCGTCCTCTTCCTGGTCGATCGCGGCAACCTGGGCAAGCAGACTTTAAAAGAGTTCCAGCAATACGTCTCACCCTACAATAATTACAAGTTCAGCGAGGAGTTCATTGTTCAGCGCCTCACCTCAAACACCATCGATACCACGGCCCGGGTCTGCATTTCGACCATCCAGCGGCTCTACTCGATGCTCCGGGGTGAGCTACTTCCCGAAGAGGCCGAGGACCAATCACCCCAAGGGTTGGACAGCCTGTTCAAGGAAATCCCGCCCCTGGAATACAACCCCAATATCCCCATCTCCACCTTCGATTTCATCATCACCGATGAATGCCATCGCTCCATCTACAACCTCTGGCGCCAGGTGCTGGAGTATTTCGACGCCCACCTGATCGGCCTCACCGCCACCCCGTCCAAGCAGACCTTCGGCT